>NZ_JBFAZW010000074.1:0-60688 GCF_040682015.1 Dactylosporangium sp. NPDC051485 | reverse complement strand
AGGGGCGAGGCGCCGATCCGCGGCCGCGCCGCGGTGCGGCCGGCGACGCGCAGCCTGCCCGCGCTCGGCGAGCCACCCGCGCCGGCCGCCCGGCGACGGGGCCGCTCGGCGGGGATCGCACTGTCGGCGCTCGGCGCGGCCGCCGTCGCCGCGTTCGCGCTCGGGACCCTCCCGAGCCGATCCGACCACCCGGGCGCGGCGCCCACCCCCGCGGACACCACCCAGGCCCCGCCGTCCGCGGACACCCCGAGCCCAACGCCGAGCGACACACCGACCGAGACCCCGAGCCCAACCCCGAGCGACACACCGAGCGACCCGACCGAGGCGACGCTGGCCGCGGCCCGCGCCGCCGTGCAGGCCCAGGCCGGTGACGGCGGCCTGGACAGCCGTACCGCGCGTGAGCTGAACCGCCGGCTGGACAACCTCGCCCGCGAGCTCGCGCGCGGCAACGACGACCGCGCCGCAGCGGAGGTGGCCAGTCTCCTCGACCGGCTCGACCAGCTGCACCAGGACGGCACGTTCACCGGCACCGGGTACGCGGCGGTGCTCGCCCTGGCCGACCAGCTCGCGGCGAACCTGCCGGCCCCGGCGGCGTCAACGGGCGGGACCGACCCGACGCCCGAGCGCTCAGGCCGTCGGCCCAGGGTCTGAGCGCCGGGCGGCCGGCTTCAGCCTCGCTGACAGCGCCGCTTCAGCCTCGCTGATAGCGCCCGGTGAGGCGGCCCGAGGCCAGCACCTTGCCCGCCGCCGCCCGTCGCAGTTCGACGGCCGACGCGCCCGCGGCAAGGCGGAGCGGTTCGGACAGGGCCAGGACTTCGAACACGTACCGATGTGACCGGCCACGGGGCGGGATCGGCCCCCGGTACACCCGCTTGCCGAAGTCGTTCCTGCCCTGCACGGCGCCCGTCGGCGCCTCGCCCTCACCCAGGCCCGACAGCTCGGGATCGATACCCCACATGACCCAATGCGTGAAGGTACCGCTGGGGGCGTCGGGGTCCTCGACGAGCACGGCCAGCTCAGCGGTCTGCTCCGGCAGTCCGGTGAAGTCGAGCGGCGGCGACACGTCGACGCCATCGCCCGTGAAGCGCCGAGGAATCTCGTCGCCCTCGCGGAACACCGGGCTGGACACAGCAATCGTCACCAGTGCCTCCGGATTACTGCGACGGGGTCAGGACGTCGTGTAGACCTTCCCCACGAACTCGGCGAGCCGCCGATCGTCGAGGTTGCGGGCCAGGTCGGACTCGCTGATCATGCCGACCAGGCGATGGTTCTCGATGACCGGCAGCCGCTTGACCTGGTGGTCCTCCATCTGCGACAGCACCTCGTTGACGCCGGCGCCGGCGTCGACCCAGACCAGCTCACCCCCGGTCAGCTCACGCACCAGGACCTGGCCGGGCTCCTGGCCCTCGGCGATGCACCGCACGACGATGTCGCGGTCGGTGATGATGCCGTGCAGCCGGTCGTCCGCGCCGCAGATCGGCAGGGAACCGACGCCGAGATCACGCATCTTCCGCGCGGCGGACGCGACGGTCTCGCCCTCGTCGACGCACTCGGCTCCGGGGTGCATGATGTCTCTGGCCTGCCGCTCCTGCTTCTCGCGAAGCGCCTGCTCATGGTCATCCACAGCGCGCAGCTTGCTGGCCACGGCCTCACGTGTCGCGTGGCCGGTGTGTTCGGCGTAGCTGGCCTTGCCGAGATCGTACAGCAGCCTTTCGCGCTGCCGCTGGGCTCGGGTCTCGTCCACCCGCGCCCGGCTCGTCGCCAGGCCACGCTTGGCGGACTTCATCATCTTGTCGAAGGCCATGGTGCCCCCTCTCCGGCGTACCTCAGCGCAAGAGCGCCAACAACGACGGTGCTCCGCCAACGCTACGTCGCCGCCGCCGCGACGGCGCCACCTCGCCGGCCATCCGCCCCCGGTTGGCGGCCCGCGGGCCCAACTCGGCGCACCGGGCCGATCGCGGCCGGTTCTGTGCTCGCGGCGACCTGGAAGCACGCGCCTGAGCACATCGCTGGCCTCCGGCTACTGGGGATCAAGGGACCCCGTTAGCGGTCCAGCCACTTGAGCATCGCCTGGTTCGTTGCTTCCGGCTTTTCCTGCTGGATCCAATGACCGCAATCCAGACTGACCACTTCCACATTCGGCACGAATTCTGCCAGCGTTTCAGACCTCGCGACCGCATCACGGTCGCCGTAGATCATGAGGGTGGGCTGCTGGATGATCGGGTCCACGTCCGCCAACAAGCGCCAGTTGCGGTCCAAGTTCCTGTACCAATTCACACTGCCCGTGAACCCCGTTGCTTCGAAAGCGGAGACGAAGACGGCCAGTTCACAGTCGCTCATGACGGGCTCACCGAGGGGTGTTTCCGCTCTGGCAAGATTGATCAACGACATACCCGGCCGAGGCTCCGCGGGGGGCCCGTTCTTCCGGTACAGGTTGCGAAGGAACCGGAACGTATTCGCTTCGAATACGGCATCCGCGACGCCCGGCCGTCGATTGAAGTGGACAAAATAGAAATCGCCGCCAAGCGCCTCTTCCATGGACTCGATCCAGGGATTGTCTCCGCGCTCGGGGTAAGGCAGGCTCAGGTTGATCACCTTGTTGACCCGGCTCGGATGCAACAAGGTCAATCCCCAGACAACAAATGCGCCCCAATCATGGCCGACAAAGGTGGCATCTTCGTATCCGTAGTGATCGAGCAGCGCGACAAGATCACCCGACAAGTGCTCGATGTCATAGTCGGTCACTTCGGTCGGACGGGATGAGTTGCCGTATCCGCGTTGGTTCGGGACGATGACGTGGTAGCCCGCCGCGGCGAGAGCAGGCATCTGATGGCGCCAGGAAAAGGCGTGCTCCGGCCAGCCGTGACAGAGCACGATGGGCCTTCCTGCGTTCCGCCGGCCCGCTTCGAAGACTTCGAGTTCCACGCCGTTGACGGCAATGATGGTGGGTTCGGGAAAATCGGCTGGATCGACGGTGTGCGCCGGTGAGGTCATGTCGCCATCCTGCCGACCGAAACCGGTCACCCCATGACCGGTTCTCTGTGGAAATGTTGTCCGGGTGCGAGCCGACCGGCTGATGGCCATCCTCCTCCTGCTCCAGCAACGCGAGCAGGTGACAGCAGCAGAGGTCGCCCGGGAGCTGGAGGTCTCCGAGCGCACCGCCCGCCGCGACCTCGACGCCCTGGCCATGGCCGGGGTGCCCGTGTACTCCATGCAGGGCCGGGGTGGCGGCTGGCGTCTCCTGGGCGGCGCGCGCACCGACCTGTCCGGGTTGACCGCGGGTGAGGCACGCGCCCTGTTCCTGGCTGCCGGCCCGGCGTCGGCTGCGGCGCCGGCCGTGAAAGCGGCGCTGCGCAAGCTCGTCCGTGCCCTGCCGGAGCCCTTCCGGGTGCAGGCCGAGGCGGCCGCGGCGTCGTTGGTCATGGACCCGCAACGATGGGGGGCAGGTCGGGTCGAGCACCGGCCGCCTCGCTTCCTCGACGAGCTCCAGGACGCGGTGATCCGCGGCGTCCAGGTGCGGCTCGGCTACGTCGACCGCGACGGCGTCGAAACCGAGCGAACCGTCCACCCGCTGGGCATCGTCGCCAAAGGTCCGTGGTGGTACCTCGTCTGCGACACCGAGGCCGGTCGGCGGACGTTCCGGATCGACCGCGTGTCGTCCGCCGACCCGACCGGCGATCTCGTGCACCGACCCGAGGACTTCGACCTTGCCGAGAGCTGGCGCGAGATCGCCGACGAGGTCGACCGCAGGCGAACGCCCCTCGAGATCCAGGCGGTATGCGCGCCCCACGGGATGAGCCTGCTCCGGATGATGCTCGGCGATCGGCTCGACATGGGAGGCGCCACGACCGACGGCCGCATCGAGGTCGTGATCCGCGGCTACAACGAGTACGCGCTCGCCGGCGAGCTTGCCGGGCTCATCGAATGGCTCGAGGTGACCGGCCCCCCGGGTGTCCGAGACCACCTGGCCGCGATCGGCAACGCGCTCGTCGAACGATACGGCTGAGATCCGTTCCGGCAGACACCCGGTCACGACGTCGGCGCGTCCGCCGGCCTGGCTCGCTGCGGGTGGATCGTCTCGTGCCGGGCCAGCATCGCCACGTACTCGGCGATCTTCCGGGTGCGCGTCTCGGCCCGCTTGACGGCATTGACCCGGCCGATGAGGGCGAAGCGGTTGGTCTTGGTGAGCACGTCGAACATCGCCTGCGCCGCCGGGTCGGCGGCGACCGCGGCTCGCAGGTCGGCCGGCACCTCCGCTTCCGACGACGGCGCATAGGCGGCCGTCCACCGCCCGTCGGCCTTCGCGGCGTCCACCGCGGCGCGACCGGCGGGCAGCATCAGGCCGGCCGCCTCCAGCCGGGCCACGTTGACGACGTTGCGTTGAGACCAGATGCTGCGGGACCGGCGCGGGGTGAACCGCCGCCAGGAACTCTCCTCGTCACGCTTGCGGGCCTGCCCGTCGATCCAGCCGAAGCACAGTGCCTCGTCGACCGCCTGCTGCCAGGTCAGCGTGGTGACGGAGCCGCCCTTCCTGGTCAGGGCGAGCCACACGCCGGGAGAGGCGGTGTGGTTGTCCAGCAGCCACGCGCGCAGCACCGCGCCGTCAGCCACGATCAGCTCGTCCAGTTCGGTTCCGGCCACCACCGCAGGCTAGTGCCGCAACCCGGTGTTGCGACCTGTCGGGGTGACTCGTTGAGCGATCATGCTGGGTGGCGAGGTACTCGCGCAGTAGTGACATGGGGCTGCGGCCGATACCCCAGCCACGTCATGCCTGCATACGCGCCTCGCGACGTCGTCGCGCAAGACTCCTGTACTCGGCCGGTTCATGCTTGTGGCGACCTGGGAGAACGTGCCTGAGCACGTCGCTGGGGCCTCCGGCTACTGGGGGTCAAGGGGTCGTGGGTTCAAATCCCACTGTCCCGACCGGCTAGGGGTTTCTGCAAGCGTTCGGTTTCGTGGCGACAACCTTCATCGGCGGCGGGGCCGGCGGCGCAGCGCGTGGCGCGACCGCCGCGGAGCGTGCCGCGATCGCCGAGGATCGAGCCATTGCTCAGTCCGAGGCAAAGCGGCTACCTGCGGCCCGCGGTGCGAGATCGACAACCGGAAGCTCAACTACCTGTATAACCGCGATATCAAGCCGAACGACCACAACTCACCGCGAGCGAGACAGAACGAGGCCCAGTTGGACCGGATCGGGCTGCGCGACACCCCGGAGAACCGGGCTTACGCCGCAGGGCACATGCGCAACAGTACCGGGAACGGATTCGAACGCACCTTCGAGAATGAGTACGGCACCTACGGCGTCACGAACTCGGCGCTGCACGGACCGTGCGGCGCGGTCAATGTCGAAAGCGGGACCGCCTGCAAGATCCAGGACGCTGATGTCGCACCGCGTTCACAGTGCGGCACCATGAGCCATGCAGCCCGTCATTCGTCGGGGAAGAGGTAGGAGACCGCCGCCCGGACCGTCTCCAGGAGGGTCGTGTCGCTCTCCCGCCCGTTGGCCCGGAAGAGCAGCTCGCTGAACCAGACTCGGGTCAGCAGCTTGATCCGCATCAGGTTATCCGGGGTGGGCGGCGCCGGCGGCCGCGCCATCGCGGCGAGCACGGCGTCACGGATCGAAGTGCTGATGCGCGTCTCGTCCGCGCCCGGCTCGCCCGCCACGACGACCCAGGCGTGCAGGATCGCCGACGACAGCTCCGGGTTGCGCAACATCGACCTGGTGGTCTGCTCGATGACGGCGAGCACCCGCTCGGCGGACGTGCCGCCGCGGGGTTGCCGGCGGCGCACCCGCAGCCGCTCCAGGCTGTCCGCCATCACGCCCAGCAGCAGATGGTCCTTGGACGGGAAGTAGCGGTAGACCGTCGCGAGCGCGACGTCGGCGGCGGTGGCCACCTCCCGCATGCCGACCGCGCCGTAGCCGCCGCCGATGGCGAGCGACACCGCCGCGTCGAGGATGCGGGCCCGCCGTGACTGCTGGGATGCGGAGAGTGAGCGCCGGGCCGGCGTCGCCGCGACTGGATCGCCTGACATGCCGAGCACCCTAGATGATTGATGCCTTGAAGATTCGGGCGTGTGTCGCTGCTGGATAGATCGGGGAGGGTGTCCAAGATCAGCGTTGCTGACCCAGCCGCCGAACTCTTGGAGCCCGTCGTTGGACGCTGATCTGGACACCCTCGTGACCGCACTGCACGTGGAGATCGATGACCTGATCGAGCGGCCCTGCGGCCGGGGCCGCCGCCCGCTGCTGTCCCACGCTGAGCTGCTGTGCCTGGCGGTGATGCAGGTGCTGCTGCGTTACCCCTCCGAGCGGCACTGGCTGCGCTACGCCAACAAGCATTTGCGCGGCGCGGCAGCCCGAGGGCGGCCAGCCAGGACCAGAGGTCCGCCGCCGGTGTCCTCGGCGCCGACCCGGCGGGCCGCGGTCACGAAGTTTCGGCGTACTCAGCCGGTGAGCACCTCCTCCAGCAAACGCTGGACCTCCGGGCCGGCCAGCAGCACAGCACCGTCCAAAAACAAGTACACGTTCTTGATCAGAACTAGAACATGTACTAGATTTTGGACGACGTCAACCCCCCCCACTCCCTGGAGCCGCACATGAAGCAGGCCGTCATCGTCGACGCCGCGCGCACGCCGTTCAGCCGGCGCGGGGGTGCGCTGTCCGCGCTGCGCCCGGCGGAGCTGCTCGGCCTGGCCCAGCGCGGCGCGCTGCGGCGCACCGGCGTCGACCCTGCGCTCGCCGAGCAGGTCATCGGCGGCTGCGTGTCGCAGGTGGGCGAGCAGGCCAGCAACGTCACGCGCACGGCGTGGCTGCACGCCGGCCTGCCGGAGGCGACCGGATGCACCACCGTCGACGCCCAGTGCGGCCGCGCCCAGCAGGCCGCCCACCTCGTAACGGCGCGGCTCGGGCTGATCGCCACGGCCGCCGCGACGATCGACGAGCGGCTGTGAACGGGGCACCCCCGGCCGGCCCGGCGAACCTGGCCGAGCTCGTCCGCGCGACCCGGGAGTTGATGGTGGCGGTCGGGCTGACCGACGTCGACGAGGCGGACGTACGCGCGGCCACCGACGCGATCACCCGGGTGACCGCCACGCTGCGCGAGCGCAGCCGATCGCGCCTGATCCGCCGGTTGGAGGCCAGCCCGAACGGCGACGGGGCGCTGCACTCCACCGGCGAGGCAGTCTCCGGCAGCCTCAACCCGCTCGCCGCGCCGATCGTGATGACCCCCGACGGCGAGGGCGGGCTGACCGCGACGGCGCGGGTGAGCCCGCTCGTGGAGGGCCCGCCCGACGCCGTACACGGCGGCTACCTCGCCATGGTCGTGGACAGCCTCATGGGCCAGCTGATCCGCACGACCGACGTGCGGGCCGTCACCGGCACGCTGCTGTTGCGCTACCGACACCGCACCCCGCTGGAGGAGGAGCTGACCTTCGCCGCGCGGATCACCGAACGGGCGGGGCGCCGGATCAAGGTACACGCCACGGTCACGGCGGGCGGCCTGGTCACGGTCGAAAGCGAGGCGACGTTCGTCGAGGTGGCCGCCTGACGCTGGGGAGCAGCACCGCGTCGCCGACCGGCAGGACCCGGGTGCCGGCGGCGGCGCCGTCACGCCGGATGCCCTGCAGGAAGACCGACACGAAGTTGGCGGCGAGCTGACGGGTGGTGTAATCCTCAGTCGGGGTGAACCAGCGCACCGACAGCCACAGGGCATCGCGAACCAGGCGGTGGAGCACCCGTGGGGGCACGTCCGAGCGGAACACCCCGGCGGCCACGCCGGCCTCGAGCAGGTCGAACCAGCGCCGCTGCACGCAACCCACCGCCTGCCGGATCTTGTCATAGCTGGCGAGCGAGTGCAGGTACTTCCCACTGTTCTGGTAGATCTCCATGGCGTACGGATGGGATTCGATGATCGACAGCGAGCCCTCGACCAGCCGCACGAACTGCTCGGCCGGGTCGATATCGGCGGCGATCGCGCCGTAGCAAGCGTTGAGGTCTTCGAGGTAGCGGATGACGATGGCGGCCACCATGTCGTCCTTGGACCCGAAGTAGTGGTAGAGGGTGCCGGACAGCACGCCGGCGACGTCGGCGATCTCCCGGACCGTGGTGGCCGAGACCCCCTTGATTGCGAAGAGTTCCGCCGCCTTCTGCAAGATGAGCGATCGACGATCCTGCGGTTGCACCGGCTGGCTCCTGTCCGACGGCAACGTTTCGACGATGTCCAACCGCTAGACGCCTGTCACGCCGGGGTGGGGCGCCCCCGCGTGGCCGCGGGCCGAGTGCCGGGGGATCGGAACCGGGGTCGCCGCGAGGAGCCGCTTGGTGTACTCCTCCGTCGGCGTGCGGAAGATCTGCTCCACGCTGCCGCGCTCCACGACCTGGCCCGCGGCCATCACCAGCACCGAGTCGGCGATCACCTCGACCAGCGCCAGGTCGTGGCAGACAAACAGGTAGGCCAGCCCGAACTCCTCCTGCAAGTCCTTGAGCAGGTTGAGCACCTGTGCCCGCACCGACACGTCGAGGGCTGCGACGGGCTCGTCGCACACAATCAGGCTCGGGTTCAGCGCGAGCGCCCGGGCGATGGCCACGCGCTGCAGCTGGCCGCCCGACAGCTCGGCGGGATAGCGGGCGAGGTAGCGTGATCCGAGCCCGACCGTGTCGAGCAGCTCGGCGACCCGCCGCTCCCGCGCCGCGGCGTCCATTGCGGAATGGACCACCAGCGGCTCGGCGACCGCGTCGGCCACCTGCATGCGCGGATCCAGGGAGCTGTACGGATCCTGAAAGATCATCTGCATGCGCCGGCGGAGGCGGCGCAGCTGGCCGCCCTTCAGCGAGCGCACGTCGACGCCGTCGAAGGTGATCGTTCCCGTGTCGGGTTCGACGAGCCGCAGCACCATCCGGCCGACGGTCGACTTCCCGGCACCGGACTCCCCGACCACTGCCAGGCACTCGCCACGATCGATCGTGAAGCTGACGTCGCGGACCGCATGCGTCCACCGGTTGCGCCGCCCGAGCAGGTCGCGCCCCGAGGAGAACGACTTGGACAGGCCCGTGACCTCGAGCAGGCTCATCCGGCCGCCACCCCTTCCAGCGCGATCTCCGCGGCCCGCACGCACCGGGACAGGCTCCCGGCAGGTGAGGGCAGCAGCGGCGGGTGGGCGGCGTCGCACACCCCCGGGACGGCGAAGCCGCAGCGGGCCTGGAACCGGCAGCCCGGCGGCCATGTCCCCGCGGACGGGACCTGACCCGGGATCGAGGCAAGCCGATTCCCGATGCCCCGGCGGGGATTGGGGATCGACGCGAGCAGCCCGGCCGAGTACGGATGCTGGGGTTGGTAGAACACATCCCCGGCGGTGCCGTCCTCGATGATCTCCCCGGCGTACATCACCACGACCCGCTCGCACAGGTCCGCCACGACGGCCAGGTCGTGGCTGACGAACAGCAGCGCGACCCCGGTCTGCTCCTGCAGGTCGCGCAGCAGCGCCAGGATGCGCTCCTGCACGGTGACGTCCAGCGCGGTCGTCGGTTCGTCCGCGACGAGCAGGCGCGGGTTGGTCGCCATCACCATCGCGATCATCACCCGCTGGCACATGCCGCCGCTCAAGGCGTGCGGGTAGTCGTCCATCCGGGACTCGGCGCGGGGGATCTCGACGAGCTTGAGCATCTCGATGGCCCGCGCCCGCGCCGCGCGCCGGCTCAGGCCGAGGTGGCGCCGGACGGACTCGGCGATCTGGTCGCCGACCGTAAAGGCCGGGTTCAGGCTCCGCGTCGGCTGCTGAAAGATCATGCCGATCCCCCCGCCGCGCAGCGCCCGCCACTCCCGCTGCGGCAGCGACGTCAGCTCCCGGCCGTCGAAGGCGATCGATCCTGCCGCGATCCGCCCACCGGTCAGCGGGGTCAGGCCCATCACCGCGAGCGAGGTGACGGTCTTGCCGGAGCCTGACTCACCGACCAGCCCGACCGACTCTCCCTGCCTCACCCGCAGCGACACGTCGGAGATGGCCCCGACCCAGCCGCCGCCACGCGCGGGGAACTCGACGCTCAGGCCGCGGACGTCAAGCAGGTCCGGCGCTGTGGTCATATCGATGGTCATCGCATCAGCCCTACTCCGCTCGCGTCCGGGTCAGGCCCCGGCGCACCCCGTCACCGAGGTAGGTGAAGGAGAGCACGGTCAGAAAGATCATCACGCCGGGTGGCCAGGCCATGAACGGCGCCGTGTCCATGTTCGCGGCCGCGGTGGTGAGCATCGATCCCCAGCTCGCGGCGGGCGGCTTCACGCCGAGGCCGAGGAAGCTCAGGCTCGACTCCGCGGCCACCGCCGCACCCAGCGACACCGAGGTCACCAGGACGATCGGCGGCAGCACGTTGGGCAGGATGTGCCGCACGACCGTCCGCGTGCCGGTGCAGCCCAGGGCGATGCTCGCCTCGATGTACGTCTCGTGGCGCACGTTCATCGTGCTGGCCCGGGCCACCCGGAAGAGCCGCGGCGACATGATCAGCCCGATCGCGAGCATGGCGTTGGTGATGCCGGGGCCGAGCACGGCGACGATCGTGATGGCCAGCACCAGCGATGGAGTGCTCATCAGGGCGTCCATGACGCGCACGAGCACCACCTCCAGCCAGCCCCGCACGTAGCCGGCGATGATCCCCAGCGGCAGCCCGATCACCAGCGCCAGGCCCGCCGCCTGCACCGCCGCCACCAGAGAGACGCGGGCGCCGAAGATGATCCGGCTGAGCACGTCGCGCCCGTAGTCGTCGGTGCCCAGCGGGTGGTCGCCGCTCGGCGGGCGCAGCCGGTTGAGGACGTCCTGGGCGTTCGGGTCGTGCGGCGCCACCACGGGGGCCAGGATCGCCGCGACGATGAGCAGCAGCAGGAACCCGCCGGCGACCACGGTGGAGGTGCGCCGCAGGATGCCGCGCAGGAGGTTGGTCTCGACCGCGCCGCCGCCCGGCTGCTCAGCAGGCGGGGCCGGCGCCACGGTGGTGGTGATCATGTGCGCACCTTCGGGTTGAAGTAGCCGTAGGAGATGTCGATGAGCAGGTTGACCAGGACCACGACGGTCGTCGAGAAGAGCACGAAGCCCAGCAGCACAGGGACGTCGCGGGCGAGGACGCTGTCGACGGCGAGCCGACCGAGGCCCGGCATGTTGTAGATGATCTCCAGGGTGACCGAACCGGCCAGCACTTCGGAGACCCGGAAGCCCAGCACGGTCACCACCGGCACGGCCGCGTTCTTCAACGCGTGCTTCAGCACGACGCTGCGCCGGCTCAGGCCCCGGGCCTCGGCGTTGAGGATGTAGTCGCTCGTGAGCACGGCGCCCAGCGACGAGCGCAGCTGCAGCGCCACCTCGGCCGCCGGTAGCAGGCCCAGCGCGAGCCCGGGCAGCACGAGGAAGGACAGCCACGTGTCGAACCCGTCGGCGAGCGGCCGGTAGCCGAAGGCCGGGAACAGCCGCAGCGACACGGTGAACAGCGAGGCCAGGACGATGCCGAACCAGAATGCCGGTATCGCGATCGCGATCGAGGACACCCAGTTGACGACGCGGTCGAGGATGCCGTTCGGGCGCAACGACGCCAGGATTGCGAACGCCATGCCGAAGACGACGGCGATGACCATGGCGACCACGACCAGCGAAACGGTCGTCGAGGCCCGGCGCACGATGAGGTCCGTGACGTTCTGGTCGGACATGAACGAGACGCCGAGGTCGCCGTGCATCGCCGCCCAGACCCAGTGCCCGTAACGGGCGAACATGGGCTCGTCGAGGCCGAGGCTGTGCCGGATCATCGCGATCCGGTCGGGGGTTGGATTGTCGCCCGCCAGGACGTAGGCCGGATCACCCGGCGCGAAGTCGATCAGAGCGAAGACGAGGAACGGCACGATGAACAGCAGCGGCATTGCCGCCAACAACCGCTTTCCCGCGAAGCGAAGCATCGGAGTGCACCCGACCTCTTCCCGACGGCTCGGTCGTCGAGCGACCAAGCGCTTGTTTACATCACCTCAACCACGGCGCCGCCGCGCTGGTCGTCATGTCCGACCGGCGGTACCGCACCGCGCTCAGCCGTGCGGCACCATCGCGTTGAGCAAAGCGGAGCGCATCGGCTCCGGCACGGGCACCGGCCCGATGGTCACGTTGACCAGCCACGCCCGCGCTACGAGCGCCGCGTCGTCGTGCCGTACCATCCGGAAGCCCCAGCGCAGCGATGTCCGGCCCACGTGCTCGACCAGCAGCGACAGCGCGATGCGGTCGAACACCCGAGCCGGGGACAGGTACTCGCACTGTGCCGCCCGCGAGACGATCCGGAAGCCGAACCGCTCTTCGAGGGTGTCGGGGCGCAGGTCGTTGAGGTACAGCCACTCGGTCTGGACCCGTTCCATCCACGGAAACCAGGCCCCGTAGTAGATGATCTGCGCGGGGTCGCAGTCGGCGTAGCCGAGCCGCAGGTCGATGCGGTGGATCTCCGGCATGGCGGTCCCGTCGCGATCACTCAGCGGCACCGAGGATCAACCCGCTCGTCGGCACGGCCGTGCCGGACGTGACGATCACGGTCTCGACGCCCTCGGGCTGGTTCACCGACGTGCCCCGCACCAGCCGCACAGCCTCGGCGATGCCATTCATCCCGTGCAGGTACGCCTCGCCGAGCTGCCCGCCGTGGGTGTTGGTCGGCAGCCGCCCGCCGATCTCGAGGTTTCCGTCCGCGATGAACGCCGCTGCCTCGCCGCGCCCGCAGAAGCCCAGCTCCTCCAGCTGCGGCAGGACCAGCGGCGTGAAGTGGTCGTAGATGACGGCCGCGTCGATGTCCTGCGGCCCTAGCCCGCTCTGCGCGTAGAGCTGGCGGGCAACCAGCCCCATCTCGGGGATGCCGGAAATCTGCGGCCGGTAGTAGCTCGTCATGAGGTGCTGGTCGTCGCCGCTGCCCTGGGCTGCCCCGAGGATCCGGACCGGGCGGTGGCGCAGGCCGGCCACCCGGTCCTGGGCGGCGACGACGATCGCCTGGCCGCCGTCGGACTCCTGGCAGCAGTCGAGCAGGTGCAACGGCTCGGCGATCCAGCGCGACGCCTGGTGCTCGGCGAGGGTGATCGGGCGCCCGTAGAACCACGCCTTGGGGTTGTTCGCGGCGTAGGCGCGGTCCACCACCGCCACACGGCCGAAGTCCTCGCTCGTGGCGCCGAACTCGTGCATGTACCGCCGGGCGAAGATCGCCACCTCCTGGGCCGGGGTGTTGAGCCCGAACGGCGTGAGCCAGGAGAAGGCGGCCCGATCGGCGCCGGCGGCCATCGGGCGGTCGGCGTGGCCGAGCCCGAAGCGCACGCCCGAGCGCTCGTTGAACGCCCGGTAGCACACCACCACGTCGGCGACTCCGTGCTCGATCGCCAGCATCGCCTGCTGGACGGTGCCGCAGGCCGCGCCGCCGCCGTAGCCGACCCGCGTGAAGAAGGTCAGTTGGCCGATGCCGGTGTTGCGGGCGACCTCGATCTCCGGGTTGCTGTCGTTGACGAAGGTGACCAGGCCGTCCACATCGGACGGTTCGAGGCCGGCGTCGGCCAGTGCGTGAAGCACCGCCTCGCAGGCCAGCTGCAGCTCGCTGCGCCCGGAGTGCTTGGAGAACTCCGTCGCACCGATCCCGGCGATCACCGCACGGCGGCTCATGCCGTCACCTCCGCTTCGCTCCGGCAGCGACACGAGCTGGACGGGTTCCGGTCCGGCCAGGCGAGCGTCGCGTTGCCGGTCAGGTGCGCGCCGAGGGAGTTCTCGGCGCGGACATCGACGACGGCGTGGATGTCGCCCACCTCGGCCACCGTGCCGAGCAGCACCATGACGTCGCCGGCCTGGTTGGGCACGCCGAGCCGGATCCGCAGCGCTCGCACCTCGGCGCCGGGACCGGCCCAGGCCCGGACGAACCGCTCGACCAACGCGTTGCTGGTGAGGATGTTCATGAAGACGTCCTTGGTTCCGCTGTGCCGCGCCGCGTCCGGGTCATGGTGCACGTCCTGGTAGTCGCGGCTGGCGATCGCGCTGGCCACGATGAACCCGCGGGTGAGCGGCACCGTCAGCGGCGGCAGCGCGGCGCCGGGCGTGACGTGGTCGGGCACCCGGCTCATCGGGCCACCCAAACGGACTCGCCGGACGCGATCCGGTCGCCCAGGCGGGTCAGCACGTCGCGGTCGGCGCCGAGGGTCCCGGCGAGCTGCCGCGCCCACAGGTAGAACCGGTGGGCCGGGAAGTCGAGGTCGAGGCCGATGCCGCCGTGCAGGTGCTGGGTGCGGTGGACCACGTCCGGGCCGGTCTGCGCGGACCACCACTGCGCGACCGGCACCGACGTCGCGCGGCGCGCGGCGCGCTCGTCGACGTCGGAGACCGCCTGCCACAGGGAGACCGCCGTCGCCTCGATGTCCATGTAACAGTCGGCGAGTTTGTGCTGCACGGCCTGGAAGGTGGCCAGCGGGCGACCGAACTGGTGCCGCTGCGACAGGTACGACGCGGCCAGCGCGAGCGCGCCTCGCATCACGCCGATCTGGGTCGCGCACACGCCCAGCACGGCGACGTCGAGGACCGCGGCCAGCACAGCCTCGGCACCGTCGTCGCCGTCGCCGAGGCGGGTCGCCGGCACGTCGCGCAGGCCGAGGTGCGCCGCCGGCGCGAGGTCGGTGGTGGTCGTCGGCTCCCACGCCAGGCCCGGGGCCAGGGCGTCGACGAGGAACAGCCCGGGACGGCCGCCGGCCGACGCCGAGACCAGCACCGCCCCTGCGTCGGCGCCACCGAGCGGTACCGCGGCCTTCGTCCCGGACAGCCGCCAGCCGTCCCCGGCCGCCTGGGCCACCGCCGCGGGTGCCCAGGGGTCCGCCGGCCCGAACTCCTCCAGCGCGACCGTCACCCGCGGCGCACCGTCTGTGGCGCCCAGCCAGGCCTGCCGGGCCGGCTCCGGGGCGAAGTGGGCGAGCGCGTACGACCCGGTCAGCAGGGGCCACAGCGGCGCCGCCGCGGTCACCCGGCCCTGCTCCTCGAGCACGACCGTCGCCGCCGCCAGGCCGAGGCCAGCGCCGCCATGCTCGGCGGGCAGGTGCAGGCCGAGCAGGCCCGCCTCCGCCAGGGCCGAGCGCAGGCGAAGATCCGTCCCCGCCGCCTCGGGCCCGGCGGCGAAGTCGGCGAAGATGCGCGCCGCCAGCTCCTTGGCCGCCTGTGCCGTCTCGTCGAGCGTGAAGTCCATCAGTGCGTCTCCTCCGTGACGATGCGGAAGGCCGGGAGCGTGAGCTCGCTGTCGAGCTCGACCCATTTCAGGGCCACCGGGGCGTCCACCCGGACGTCCTCCGGCGCCGAACCGACGATGTTCGCGATCAGGCGGGTGCCCTCCTCCAGCGCGATCACGGCGATCACGAGCGGGTAGTCGAAGGCGGGATGCCGCGGATGGTGCGCGACGGTGAAGCTGTAGACGGTGCCGCGCCCGGTGGCCTGCACGGTGTCCCAGGCGAAGGACCGGCAGTGCGGGCAGCATGGCCCGGGCGGGTGCCGCAGGGTGCCGCACGCCGTGCACCGCTGTACCAGCAGCCGGTGCTCGCGGGCGGCGTCGAACCAGAACCGGTTGTCCGGGTTCAGCGCCGGCCGCGGCCGCGGCGGGTGCGGCGGCTCCGGCTCGGCCGGGGCGGCGGGGCGGAACCGCAGGGTCCGCCAGCGCTGGGTCGCGACGACCGCGCCGGAGGCGTCGGTGTAGGTGCGCACCGTCTGCAGGAACCGTCCTGGCCCAAGCGCGGTCCGCTTCTCCGGCGACACCGACTCGAGGAACTCCTCGACCTCGATGTGATCGCCGGGCACGAGCTCGCGCGCGAACGCGAACTCGGAGTCGGTGGCCACGACGGCCGTGTAGCCGGCGGAGGCGAGCAGGGCCAGCAGCCGGGACTCCTCGGTCTGCGGGCCCGTGCCGGCGGCCCGGCGCTGGTGTGCGGCGTATCCGCGCATCGTCCACGCCTGGACCATCGTGGCGGGGGCGACCACGCCCGGCCGCCCGGTGCGCCGCGCCGCGGCGTCGTCGGTGAAGACCGGGTTCTCGTCGCCCATCGCCTCCGCCCAGTGGCGGATCATCGGCCCGTTGACGGGGTCCTGCGCCGGCATGCGCGGCGACAGCACGCGGCCGACGAACGCAGCCAGCGCCGCCTCGAAGTCCGCATCGGTCATGATCGGCCCCGCCGCGGCAGTCCGAGGCCCTTGACGGCGATCATGTCCCGCAGGACCTCGTTGACCCCTCCGCCGAAGGTGTAGACGAGCCCGGTGCGCGAGGAGTGCTCGAGCTCGCCGTCGAGGACCGCGCCTGCCCCGCCCGGGCGGATGCGCCCGGCCGCGCCGACGATGGCGCTCAGCGTGCGCTCGATGTCGATCTGTGCCTCCGACCCGTACGTCTTGACCGCGCCCGCCTCCGGGCCACTCAGCGTGCCGTCGGCCACCGCGCAGGTCATCCGCCAGTTGAGCAACCGCATGGCCTCGAGCTTCGCGTGCAGCCGGGCCAGCTCCTCGCGCACCCAAGGGCGCTGTGCCGCACCCGACGCCCGTGCCCAGGCCACAGTGTCCTCCCAGAGCCGCTGCATGCGGCCGCTCTGCGCGGCGAGGCCGACCCGCTCGTGGTTGAGCTGGGTCGTGATGAGCGCCCAGCCGCCGTCAAGCTCGCCGACGACGTTGCCCAGCGGGACCCGGATGTCGGAGTAGTACGTCGCGGTGACCGACAAGCCGCCGACGGTGCGGATCGGCGTCCAGGAGAACCCGGGGTCCGCGGTGGGCACGATGACGATGGAGATGCCCTTGTGCTTCTCGGCGTCCGGGTTGGTCCGGCAGGCCAGCCAGACGTAGTCAGCGGTGTTCCCGCCGGTCGTGAAGATCTTGCTGCCGTTGATCACCAGGCTGTCGCCGTCGACCACCGCCCGGGTGGACAGCGAGGCCAGATCGGTGCCGGCGCCGGGCTCGGTGTAGCCGATGGCGAAGACGACGTCGCCGGAAACGATCCGCGGCAGGTACTGCCGCTTCTGCTCCTCGGTGCCGAACTCGATGAGCGTCGGGCCCACGGTGTTGACCGTGACGAACGGGAACGGCAGCCCGGCCCGGTGCAGCTCGTCGAAGAAGACGTACTGGTCCTCGAACGAACGGCCCTGACCGCCGTACTCCTTGGGCCAGCCGATGCCGAGCCAGCCGTCCTTGCCCAGCCGGCTGACCACCTCGCGGAACCGGTCGCCGCCGGCGCCCTCCGCACTGAGCTCGCGCCGCTCCTGCGGCGACGCGAAGGAGGAGAAGTAGCCCCGCAGCTCGCGCCGTAGCTCGAGCTGAGCGGGTGTCTCATGCAGGTCCACGTCGGTAGCTCCTCACATCGGCAGGAAGCGCAGGCGCCCATTGGTCTGGAACTCCTCGCGCAGCAGCCGCTTGTCGTCGTCGGTCATCGGCGTGTAGGCGGGCCCCGTGCGCCCGGCCCACCAGTAGACGGGGTCCGCGCAGCGCCAGCCCTCGACCTTCACGTCCTTCTTGCGGATCTTCCCGGACCCGGTGGTGGGCAGGCCGTACGAGAATCGGACGTACCGCGGGAGGTCCTTCGACCCGAGGTCGTCATGCGCGGCGAGGAACTCGGCGAACCGCAGGTCGTCGAAGGTCGTGGCCGGGGACACCTCGACCGCCGCCATCACCTGGTCGCCGGACCGAGGATCGGGCACTGCGAACACGCTCGCCGCGAGCACCGCCGGATGCCGCTGCAGCACCCGCTCGACGTGCAGTGCGGAGATGTTCTCCCCGTCCACGCGGATCCAGTCGCCCTCGCGACCGGCGAAGTACATGAACCCGGAGCCGTCCACGTAGCCGAGATCGCCGGTCCAGTACCACCCGTGCCGGATCTTCTCGGCGTTGGCCTCCGGGTTGTTGTAGTAGCCCTCGAACTTGGCCTCGCCGTTCAGGTCGACGATCGCGCCCACGGACTCCTCCGCGTTGGTCACCCGCCCGTGCTCGTCGAGCACCGCGGGCGGGCAGACCTGGCGCGTCTCGGGGTCCACGACCACGACGTTCGGGCCGGTGGGGCGGCCGAGCGCGTTGGGCGGAGCGTCCGGGCTCGGCACGACGAAGCCGCCGGCCTCGCTGGAGCCGAAGCCCTCGGTGAGCCGGCAGCCGAAGCGGCGCAGGAACTCCGCCCGGTCCGCCGGCGAGGCCTCGGTGCCGAAGGCGTGCACCAGCGTGTTGTCTGCGTCGTCGGCGCGCGCCGGGGTGGCCAGGAGGTAGCCGACGGCCTTCCCGACGTACGTGAAGTAGGTCGCCCCGTACGCGCGGACTTCGGGCAGGAACCGCGAGGCGGAGAAGCGCGGGGTCAGCGCGATGCACGCCCCCGCGACGAGCGCCGGCGCCCACAGCGCCATGAGGGCGTTGCCGTGGAACATCGGCATGCAGCAGTAGCAGACGTCGTCGGCGCTGAGGTCGAACCGGTTCCGGTTCATGTACCCGAGGCCGACCAGTCTGCTCTGCGAGCAGATCGCCGCCTTCGACGCCCCGGTGGTGCCCGACGTGAACAGCAGCAGCATCCGGGTGGCCGGGCCGACCTCCGGCGCGACCGCCGGGGCGTCACTCTCCCCGGCGACCAGCTCGGCGTACTGCGGGGTGTCGACGAGCAGGTACCGCTCGGGCGCGACCCCGACGTCGAGCCCGCGCAGCAGCTCCAGGCCGGCCGCGTCGGTGACGATGAGCTGGCAGTCGGTGTGCGCGACCTCCTGCTCCAGGTATTCCCCGCGCTTGGTCGAGTTGATGCCAACGATCGTGGCGCCGGCCAGCGCCGCCGCCCCCAGCCAGAACGCGAACTCGGGGACGTTGTTCAGCAGCACGCCGATGTGGAAGGGGCCGGGCCGGCGCAGGCGCTGGGCGAGCGCGGCGCGCGCCGCGCTCGCGCGCACCACCTCGTCCCAGCTCCACGTGCGGTCGAAGGTCTGCAGACCGGGCCGGCTGTCGCCGCTGCGCCGCAGCAAGAGATCGGCCACGGTCTGCAGCCGTTGCTCCGTAGCCATCAGCGGACCATCGCCACGTAACGGAGGTCCGTGATGCCGATGCTCATCCAGGGGATGTTGTCGTAGCCGACGACCTTGGAGCCGGCGACGGCGGTCTGCGTCATGTTGCAGATCGGGATGAACCAGGCCTGCTCCATGATCGTCTTGGTGATGTCCTGATACAGCGGTGCGCGCTTGTCCTGGCTCAGCGTCGGGCTGGCGGCCGCGGTCGCGTCGTTCGCGAGCTGGGTGGCCTGCGGTTCGACGGCGAGCTTGTACGTGCCGCTCGGCGAGAAGTACGTGTTGAAGGTCTCGGCCGGGTCCACCTTCGGGCTGAACGAGTTGGCGACCATGAGCTCGAAGTCGCCCTTGATGAACCGCGGCTCGTTCTCGCTGGTCGGCACCGGGTTGAGGCTGGCCTGCATCCCGGCGGCCGACAGCGCCGCCTGCACGACGTTGGCCGACTGCTCGACGTTGCTGCCCGCGGGGAAGGTCACCGTGACCTTCGCGCCGCCGGCCTGCGACACCAGCTCCTTCGCCTTGCCGGCGTTGTGGGCGTACGGGTACTGGTAGTTCGGGATCGCCCACGGGGTGGAGTCGGGGTAGATCTGCTGGGTCGGCGTGCAGTAGCCGGAGAACAGCGCCTTGACCGCGTTCGGGTCGATCGCGTACGCGACCGCCTGCCGCACCTCGGGCTTGGCCAGGTCGCCCTGGTTGGCCCGCAGGTAGACGCCGAGGATGTTCCTGTACCGGGTCTTCGCGACGTTGAATTGGCCCTGTTCGGCGAGCTTCTGCACGGTGACGATGTCGGCCGGCGAGTTCGCGGTGCTCAGGTCGAGCTGGCCGGTCTGCACGCCGCGCACGCGGGTCGTGCCGTCCTGGATGAACGTGACGTCGATGCCGCCCAGGCGCCCGGCGGCCGGGTCCCAGTAGGTGCGCGGGGCCTTGGTCATCTTGAAGCCCTCGTTGGGCGTGAACTGCGTGACGACGTACGGGCCGGTGGTCGCGTTGCCGGGGTGATTGGCGAGATCGTACGACGGGTCGGCGATCGCCTTCGGGCTGATCATCATGCCGGCGTTGGTCGTGAACGTGGACGGAAGCTGGACGCCGCCGCCGGCGCGGAGCGTGAACCGCACGTGGGTGTCGTCGACCGCCGTGACGGCGGTGATGTCGGCGAGCGCGGACTTGAGCGTGCTCTTCTCGAAGGTCTTGCTGCGCTCGATGTTGGCCTTGACCGCGGCGGCGTTGAACGGCGTGCCGTCGTTGAAGGAGACGCCCTCCCGCAGGGTGAGGGTCAGGCTCGAGCCGTCGGCGGAGAACTCCCACTTGGTGGCCAGGCCCGCGATCAGGTTGTCGTTCTTGTCGAGCATCGTGAGCCGGTCGTACGTCAGGGCGAGGTAGCCGTTCTCGCCGTAGCTGGCGACCAGCGCGGGGTCGAACGTCCGGATCGGCGACGGGAGCGCGACCCGGAGGATCGCGTTGGGGTTGATCGCCCCACCGGACTCGCCACCCGAGGGGGCTTTCGCGGCGTCGGCACAGGCGGCCAGGCTCACCGAGAGGGCCGCCGCCAGCAGGGATTTCAAGACGAAACCAGGTCTAGGGACGCTCAAGTTCAGTCTCCTTTGACTGTGCAACCCAGCAAGCGCTTGTTCACGAAATTACGAATGTGCTCACAGACCGCGCCACCCCGTTCACCGCACCCGCGCGAGCAGCTGGCGAGCCTGCCGGATCACCGCCTCGTCCACCATCCGGCCGGCGTCGTCGAGCAGAACACCGTCCCCCGCGGCCGCTGCCTGCTCGAATCGCGCCACCAGCGCACTGGCCCGGTCAACCTCATTCGGTGCCGGCGTGAACACGTCGTTGACCACGGCGACCTGGGCAGGATGGATACATGCCCGGCCGACGAAGCCGAGGCGCGCCAGCGCCCGCGTCGAGGTATGGAAACCGGCGAGATCGCGGAAGTCGGTCGACACCGGCCCGATGGGGGGCGCCAACCGGCATGCGGCGCTGACCAGCACGACTTGGCTGCGCGCGTACAGCAGCTCCGGCTCCCCGTCGCCGGCCGGCAGCCCGATGTCGGCCCGAAGGTCGGCCTCACCGATCTGCAGCCGCTGAACCCGCGGTGCTCGGGCCACGCTTGACGCACGCAGGACCGCCGCGGCCGACTCCAGGATCGGGATCACGGCCACCCGGCCGGTCGGCAGCCCTGCGTCGGCCTCGGCATCGCGCAGCGCGGCGTCCAGCGCGACGAGGTCGGCGACCGACTGCGTCTTGGCAGGCATGACTCCGGCCAGACCTGGCCAGAGGACAGCCGCGGCATCCTCAAGACCAGCCGGGCCGGAATTGACCCGTACCCAGACCTCGACATCCGGGCGTGGGGCGCGCGAACGAAGCCACTCGGCGACGGCCGCGCGAGCCGCAGCCTTCGCGGCCGGGGCGACCGCATCCTCCAGATCGACGATGACCGCGTCCGCGCCCCGGTCCAGCGCCCTGGCCAGCATCCGCGGCTGATCGCCCGGCACATAGAGGTACGAGCGCGGTACGGCGGTCGACGGCGTGGTCATCCGCTACTCCCCCGGCCCCGGCGACCGCCCGGCCTTCTCGTCATGTGGCGCGCCGGACGGCGTGCGGACCGGGGCCGGCGCGGCGCGCGCGATCACGTCCAGCAGTGCGGTCAGGTCGGGCAGGTCGGCGAGTGCGTGGACGGTCGCGGCCATTTGCCTCGCGGCCGGTGAGTCACCCGCCAGACTCAGCACCTTGGCCAGCATGGCCTGGTCGTCCAGCGGTGCGTGGGGCCCGCCACGGCTGCTGGCCACCTCGCCGGTGAGCTCGCGCCCGTTGCGCAGGCGTACCACGACGCGGCCGGCCGCATCCGCGGCCACCGCACGGGACGGTGCGAGCACGGTGCGGACCCGGGCGGCGAGCTCGGCGACCGCCGGCCGGCCGACCGAGGCGACGTCGTAGGTCCCGATCGAAACGGAGCCGTCGACCAGCAGCGCCGCGACACTCCACGGCAGGCTGAACTTGGCTCCGTACGGAGTTTGCGGCTGCACCTTGTCGGCAGCGGGTTCGCAGACGATCGCGGCGCTGTCCGGGTGGACAAACGCGACGACCTCCGCGATCTCGGCGGTTCCGCCGGCGGCGAGCAGTTCGTCGCGCACGGTGGCGACCGCGTCGAGCGTCGCGTGCGAGAGCTGACATGCCGGATACGGCTTGATGGTGACTCGTGTGACTTCCCAGGTCTGGCCGAGCTCGCGCAGCACACGGGCGGGGTCGGCGGGTCGGTCCGACAGCGCTGCCCACAGTCCCGCGGCGCCGTCGAGTACCGAGTCCGGCCCGGTGGCGCCCGCGGCGGCCAGCCGGGCGGCGAGGATGCCGGCGTGCGATGCGAGGCCGGGGTGCAGCTGCTTGGTGGAGGATCCGGTGTGCAGAAACTCCATCAGGCCGCCCGCGCTGCTGCCGGCGATGCCCATGGCGTGCAGCGTCGTCGCGGCGTCCAAACCCATGAGCCGGGCGGCCACGGTCGTGGCACCGACCACGCCGGCCGCCTGCGTGGCATGGATGCCTCGCTGGTGGAAGCCGTACGGCGTGGCAGCCGCCACCCGGCAGGTGACCTCGTAGCCCACCAACGCGGCGGCCAGCACCTGCGCGCCGGTCGCGCCGACCTGTTCGCCAACCGCCAGCGCCGCTGGCAGTGTGACGGCGGTGGCGTGAACCAGCCCCTCGGCGTGGGTGTCGTCGAAGTCGAGGGCGTGTACCAGGGCGCCGGTGGCGAAGGCGGCGGCCGGGGCACCCAGCCGCCGGCCGGTGCCGAGGAGGGTGGCTTCTGCCGGACCGCCGAGTCCGCCCGCCACCGTGAGGGCAGGCGCCGCCGCGCCCGTGCCGAGCGCGCCGAGCGCGACGGCCAGTCCGTCGAGAAGATGCCGGCAGGCCGCGTCCTGGGCGCTGGGGGGTACGTCCTGGAGCGTCAGGCTGACCGCCCAGTCGGCCAGATGGGCCGCAACGGTCGGTGGGGTGGAGTTCATCGGGCGGCAGCCTCCGGCTCGGCGTCGTCCGAGCGTGGCTCGCCACCGAAGGCGGCGGCTCGTTCAAGCTCTTGTATCCGGGCCTCGTCGTAGCCGAGCAGGTCACGCAGCAGCGCCTCGCCGTGCTCGCCGCGCAGCGGCGCTCGCTGGTAGCCCGCAGGCTGTGCCCCTACCCGGACCGGTGAGGCAACACTGAGTACCCGACCCAGAACGGGGTGTTCGGTCTCGATGACGAGGCCGCGTGCCACGGTGTGCGGGTCGGTCAGCGCCTCGGCGACGTTCTGGATCGGTGCGCACGGCACCGAGGCCGCTTGCAGCAGCTCAACCCAATGCGCAACGGTCCGGGTGGCGAACACCTCGTCGAGGAGGGCGACGAGTTGTTCGCGGTGCTGCCCGCGGGTGGCGAACGTGATGAAGCGGGGGTCGGCGGCCAGTTCGGGCCGGCCGATGACGACGGCGAGTCGCTGCCAGAACTTCTCCTTCGCGCATCCGACGACAAGCCAGCCGTCGGATGCCCGGAAGGCCTGGAACGGCACCAGCGAAGGGTGCGCGGAATGCCTCGTGCGGGTCGGCGTGTAGCCGGCGGTGAGGTGCCATGTCGCGGGATAGGTGAGCAGCCCGATGGCGGCGTCATAGAGGCTGACGTCGCAGTCCATGCCGAGCCCGTCGCGGCGAGCGGCGTGCAGCCCGGCGAGCAGTGACATCGCGGCCACGAAGCCTCCGGAGTAGTCCACTAGGGACAGTCCGGACTTCGTCGGTGGCCCGTCGGGTTCGCCGGTGAGGTCCATCCAGCCGGTGAGGCCTTGCAGGACGTAGTCGTAGCCCGGTTGGGCAGAGCGCGGCCCGGTCATCCCGAAGCCGGTGAGGGAGCAACACACGATCCGCGGGTTGAGATGCTTGAGATCGTCGTACCGAATCCGCATCTTGGCCGGCACGTCGCCGCGCAGGTTGGAGTAGACGGCGTCGCTGACGCGCACGAGATCCTCGAAGACCGCGCGTCCCCCCGCCGTACCAAGATCCAGTGAGATGCTCTTCTTGCCGCGGTTGAACGTCTCGAAGAACAGCGAATGCTCGTCCTCGGCATACGGCGGCACGTACCGCCCGACGTCGCCGCCGACTCGGGGATCCTCGACCTTGATCACTTCGGCGCCGAGATCGGCCAGATGCAGGCTGCCGAACGGGCCCGCGCCGTACTGCTCCAAAGACACGATCCGGACATCCTCGAGTGGCTTCACCGCGCACCCCCGTTGTCTTCGTGTGTTTCCGTGCCCCGGTGATATGAGGCGGCCCACCCCTCGTCCGTTTGCGGCCGGACTCCGTCCAGCGGCGCGGCGCCACGTCGGTAGACATAGAACGTCCGCTCGAACGCGCACACCTGCACGCCGTCCTGGTTGATGGTCCGAGTGGCGACCGACACGACCCCCGCGTGCGGCCGGGTCGACGACGTCCGCTTCGACAGGACAGCGGACTCCGACCAGAGCGTGTCACCCGCGAAGACCGGCGCGGTCAAGCGGATGTCGTTCCAGCCGAGATTCGCGAAGGCGTTCTGGGTGAGATCAGTGACGCTTTGCCCGACCGCGATGGCGAGCGTGAGCGTGGACACCACGAGGGGGCGGCCGAACTCCGACCGGGCGGCGTAGGCGTCGTTGAAGTGCATCTGGTTCGTGTTCATCGTCAGCAACGTGAACCACGTGTTGTCGGCCTCGCTGATGGTGCGGCCCAACGGGTGCTGGTAAACGTCGCCGATCTCGAAGTCCTCGAAGAACCGCCCCTGCCACCCGGGTCTGATCGCCACCTGATACCTCCTGCGTCGATGCCGCCGATCGTAAAAGGTCGGACTTTAATGGTCAACCCCGAATCACAGCTCCGGTACATCGGTCTGAGGTGTTCGGCGGCAGTACCGAACCGTCGGGCACCAGGTCCTATTTCACCAGGCAGAAGGCCCTTTGCGCCAGCTCTTGCGCGCGGGACCACGCGTGCGCGCCGTGCACGAAGCGGCTGCACCAGAGCCTGGTGAGAGTCTTGTAGCAAAGACTCTGATGTTTTACTCTCAGGCCCAAGGCCGGCCGCAACACGAGGGCGGGAGGTGGCGACACGCCTCTGGCGGAGGGGGCCGGACCGCGCGTCCGGCAGCGGGATCCGGGTGCAGCCCTAGGCGCCGGTCCGATCAGCACCCTCGGAGCCGGCTTCCGTCCTCGGCGATACGACCCACTGACAGCCGCCGGCCTTTCGGATCCGTGCGGCATCTGTCGTGACCGAGGAGATGGACCACTCTTGATCAAGCTGGAAGCAACTGATGCGAAACGGCCGCCACGCACGTCAGGCGACATGACGGACTCCATCTCCGATGCTTGTAACGGACCCGCAATCAGCAGTCCATCCGGTCCCGGTCAGCGGGCCGTTATCGGCGGAAATCCCGAGGGCAGTGATGTTTGAGCTGAACGACGAGCAGAATCAGTTCCGTGAGAATGTACGACGCTTCGTGGAGCGCGACATCCGTCCGGTGGCCCGGGACATGGAACAGGCCGGCAGCTACCCGGAGAAGATCGTCGACACGATGAAGGACATGGGACTGTTCGGCATGACAGTCCCCACACAGTTCGGCGGGCTTGGCCTCGACTCCGTCTCGCTGGCCGTGGTGTTCGAAGAGATCGCACGAGGTTGGATGGGAATCGCCGGCATCCTCGGCAGTCACTCGGTGGGATGCCGCCTGGTGTCGATGTTCGGGACCGATGAACAGAAGCACCGATACCTGCCCGCGCTTGCCACGGGAGAACGTCGAACCGGACTCGGGCTCACCGAACCTGATGCCGGATCCGACCTCCAGGGGATCAGCACGCGAGCCCGCAAGGACGGCGACCACTACATCGTCACGGGACGCAAATCCTGGATCACAAATGCGCGACACGCGGACCCGCTACCCGTACTCGTCAAGACCGACCCCGAGGCAAACCCGCGGCATCGGGGGATGAGTGTGCTGCTGATCGACAGGGACACGCCCGGATTTGAGGTCGTGCGGGACCTCGGAAAGCTCGGCTACAAGGGACCCGAGACCTGTGAGCTGGTGCTTGACGAGGCCCGAGTCCCTGCGGACCGCCTCCTGGGCGGGACGGAAGGGCACGGGCTGCAGCAGGTCTTGTCCGCGCTCGAAATCGGCCGCATCAACGTGGCCGCGCGCAGCGTCGGGGTCGCGCAGGCGGCACTCGATGCCGCCCGCGCCTACGCCAGGCAAAGACATGCGTTCGGCAAGCCGATCGGAGCATTCCAGGCCATCCAGCTCAAGCTCGCGAACCTGGCGACGGAGACGCAGGCCGCCCGGCTCCTGACCTGGTGGGCCGCGGACCGGCTGGACCGCGGCGAGCGAGCTGACGTCGAGACCGGGATGGCGAAGATGTTCGCGTCGGAGGTGGCCCTTCAGTCCTCCCTCGAATCCATGCGAATTCATGGAGCATACGGCTACTCCACGGAGTACGAAGTCGAGCGGCTTTACCGGGACGCTCCCTTGATGGCGATCGGCGAGGGCACGAACGACATTCTGCGAATGGTAATCGCCCGCGGTTTGGAATCACGCGAGCAGTGAATCTGCGACGGAAAGGAACACTGTCGATGCAAGGTGTCCGGCGAGTAGTAACGGGCGTCAACCAAGCAGGAGCGTCGATCGTTGTCGAGGACGGCATTCCGCCGAACGTTGTCGCACCGGGCGGAGGCACAGGCTACGCCTGGACGGACCTCTGGATCACAGACAGGGTCAGCTCCCCCGCCGAGGGTGGTGACCACGCTCCCAATTCGATGTCCCTGGAGCCCCCTCGGGGCGGCCTCACGTGGAAAGTCATCGTGCTTCCCCCCGAGAGCGCATTGAAAGACATTGACTGGCCGGCGTTCCAGGCAGAGATGCGCGAGCGCGCACCGCTCATGTCCGGGACCGGGCAGCATGACCGCAGCCGACCCGGGTTTCATCGGACCGACACGATCGACTTCGTCGTCATCGTCAGCGGGGAGCTGGTCCTTGAACTCGAGGAGGGCGAGGTCCGGGTCGGACCTGGTGATTGTGTCGTCCAACGTGGCACCTGGCACGCATGGCACAACCGCGGTTCAGTGCCTTGTGTCATGTCCGCCGTGCTGCTGAGCACGACGGAATAGAACGACCGGCGTTCTCGTCGTTGTGGAATCCTGGCCAGTGACAGCGATGCCCGTCGAGGCATCCGCTGCACTGGCCAGCCCAACGAGGGCGCATCTCAGCGCAGGCGCGGCGAGGTCGTCGACCTGATCGCCGCACGGACCGGGCCGCTGGTCACCACCGTTGCGGGATCCGGCAGGCTGTGGCCACACTCGTCCGCATCCACAGCGAACACATCGTGACGCCCGCCCCGGCCAGCAGGCTGAGGCCCTCGACGATCGCCTCCGTGCCGGCTCCGGCGCCGCCGAGCAGCCGGCCGGGCACCGGACGTGCCCGCGTGCAACCCGGGCGGCACCAGGAACGCCACCGTGCTGATCTCCACGGTCGACGGATCCCGGCCGCCTCGGCGGCCAGCTCGTTGCCGCGCCCGCGGAAGCATCGCGCGTCGTCGTGGCTGATCCCGCAGCCGTGTCAGTCCTTACCGCACCGCACCGCACGCCGGATCGACGCGTCGCTGTGCTAACCGCCCCAGATCGGCGGGCCGTGACCCGGGTTCAGGCCACGACCCGTTACGACCCCGCGGTGTCGGCGGGCCGCTTCCACGGCCACACGAGGCCGACGGCGACGGCGCCGAGCACGCACGCCGTCGCCGCCAGCACATCAAGCCTCATGTTGATCCCGCACCGTTTTCGGTGGCGGCCGACGTGTCCGGCACTGGCACGTTCGGATAGTGACACGCGACGAAATGCCGGTCAGCGACCTTTCGGAAGACGGGCTCCTCTTCCGCGCACCGCGCCTGAGCCTGCGGACACCTCGTCCGGAACCGGCAACCGCTCGGTGGCGCGATCGGCGACGGCGCCTCGGCGGGCGCGGTCTGGCTGCGCCGCGCGACGACATCTGGATCGGCGATCGGCACAGCATCCAGAAGCGTCTTGGTGTACGGATGCGCTGCTCGCGTGGTGATCGCGTCCGCTGGGGCAATCTCGCACAGCTTGCCGAGATACATCACGGCGACCCGGTCACTGATGCTCTTGACGACGGCCACATCGTGCGCGATGAACATCATGCTCAGTTGATGCTTCTGCTTCATGTCCTCGAGCAGGTTGAGGATCTGCGCCTGCACGGACACGTCGAGCGCGGAGACCGGCTCGTCGCACACCAGCAGGCTCGGCTCCATAATCAACGCCCGCGCGATCGCAATACGCTGGCACTGCCCGCCAGAGAACTCGTGCGGCCGCCGGCCGCCGACCACCGCCGGATCGAGGCCGACCTGCTCGAGGAGCTCGGCGACCCGCTCGTCCGAATTCCGCTCGCCGCGCCTCCAGATGGACAGCGGCTCGCGTACGATGTCCCGCACCCGCCGGCGCGGATTGAGCGCCGACAGCGGGTCCTGGAATATCATTTGGATGTGTGTTCGCGCCTGGCGCATCTGCTGCTTCGGGAGCGTCGTGAGGTCGACGCCGTTCATGACCACCGAACCGGACGTCGGCGCCGGGAGTTGCAGCACCGCACGCCCGGTCGTCGACTTTCCGCAGCCGGACTCGCCGACGAAACCCACGGTTTCGCCGCGGGCGATGTCGAAGGAGATTCCGGAGACCGCGTGGACTTTCTTCCCGCGGCCCGCACCATATTCGACGACCAGGTCCTCGACCCGCAGCAGAACGTCCTGGTCCTGCAGATGCGCCTTGCCCGTGCCAGCCATCATGCCTCCAACTTCGACATCGACGACATGCTGGTGCCACTCGCCGTCACCCCGTTGGAAAAGTTCCGTTCCAGCGCTTCGGCTCCCTGAGGAGTGCCGACCGGGTACCAGCACGCGTATTCGTGATCGGGCCGGTCGGCCGCGACCAGAGGCGGTTCCTCCACCAGGCAGCGTTCCTGTGCGTACGGGCACCGGGGACTGAACCGGCAGCCTGGACCCGGGTTGGTGAGCACGGGTGGCCGGCCGGGGATGGTGAACAGACGCGAATGGCTCGGGGAGGTCAGGTTCGGCACGCTGAGCATCAACGCCTGCGTATAGGGCATGCGCGTGTTGTGGAACAGCTCCCTGGTTGGCGCGCTCTCCACGATCTTTCCGCCGTACATCACGGCGATCTGGTCGGTCCGGCCCGCGACTACCCCGAGATCGTGCGTAACGAGGATCATCGTCATGCGGCGTTGCTCCTGCTGGCTGTCCAGGAGGTCGAGGATCTGCGCCTGCACCGTGACGTCCAGCGCCGTCGTCGGCTCGTCGGCCAGTAACAGCCGTGGATTGGCCGCCAACGCGATCGCGATCGTGACCCGTTGCCGCATCCCGCCGGAGAGCTGATGCGGGTAGTCGTGGATGCGCCGAGCCGGCTCGGGGATGCCGACGCTGCGCAGCAGTTCCACAGATCGGTCCCGGGCCGCGGAGCGACTCATCCCCAGATGGAGTTTGAGTACTTCGGTGAGCTGCCGGCCGACCGTGACGACCGGGTTGAGCGACGTCATCGGATTCTGGAAGACCATCGCCAGGTCCTTGCCCCAGTAGTCCCGCATCTTCCGCTTGGACAGGTTGCCGATGCTGACGCCGTCGAAGAAGATCGAGCCACCTGGATTGAGCCGGTTGCGCGTGGGCAACAGCCCGAGAATCGAGCGTGCCAACACCGTCTTGCCGGATCCGGACTCGCCGACCAGACCGAGCGTTCTGCCTGGCTGTAGGCGAAGTGATACCCCGTCCACGGCGCGGACCGCCCCGGAATCCGTGCTGAACCAAGTCTTCCAGTCGTCGATCACCAGTATCGGGTCGACGTCTGTCTGCGCTGTGCGACGTCCACCGGTGTGCGCAGTCGTGGTCATATCGTGGTCTCCCGCACGTCACTCTCCTCGCGGAACCGATCACCGATGAGATTGAACGACAGCACCGTGAGGAACATGAACGCACTCGGGATGAATGAGACCCACGGCGCCTGCCTCAGCGAATCGCGGCCCTCGGCGATCATCATGCCCCAGCTCGACGCGGGTGGTGGGACACCGACCCCGAGGAAACTCAGCGAACCCTCGGCGATGATGAGGATCCCGACCACCAGGAACGCGTATGCGGCGACCGCCGGCAGGATGTTCGGCACGATTTCCCGCGCCAGAATCCGCCAGTTGGACGCGCCCAGCGACCGGGCCGCCACGATGAACTCGCGTTTGGTGTAGACAAGCGTGTTCGCCCGCGTGAGACGCACGAATGCCGGGACCCCGAGGAGTCCGAGACCCACAATCAGGTTCTGCACGCTGGAGCCGAGGGTCGCCATCAGCGCCAGCAGGAGTACGAGTGCGGGAACGGCCATCATGGCGTCGGTGGCCGCCACGATCACCCGCTCCGCGGTGCCGCGGAAGTAGCCCGCGAGCATGCCGAGCGTCCCGCCGACGACCAGACCGATCGTCACCGCGCCGAGCGTGATGATCAGCGAGATCCGAGCGCCGAACACCGCCCTGGCCAGGAGATCCCGGCCGAGCCCATCCGTGCCCAGGAGGTGGCCCGGGCTGCCCGGGGCTACCGCGACCGACCGGTAGTCTTGGGCCGCGGGATCCGCGATCGGCAGCAGAGGCGCGACTATCGCGCCGAGTACGACGAGTCCGAGCCAGGCCGCGCTGCACCAGAAGAGCACGCCGAGACCGCGCCGACGGGCCCGTCGGGAGCCACTGCCGGTGTTCCCCTTGGCCGTGGGCTCGGCGGAGCGTGGTGCGGGGACTTTGGAGACGTCGGGCTGGGTGGTCACTGTGGAGGCTCCCTCGTTCATGCGCCCTGATACCGAACTCGCGGGTCGATGAATCCATAGGCCAGATCAACGAGAGAGTTGATCAAAATGTAAGCCGCGGCGACGAAGATGACCGTTCCCTGCAACATGATGAAGTCCCGCTGGACAATCGACTGGACCATCAGCTGGCCGATACCCGGTGCCGCGAACAGCACCTCCACGATGACCGATCCGCCGATCAGCCGGCCGGTGTTCATTCCGGCCAGTGTGAGCAGCGAGAACGACGACGGCCGCAGTGCGTGGCGGAACAGGATGTACGGGGTGGACAGGCCCTTCGACTGGGCCATGGTGATGAAGTCCTCCTGCAGCGTCGCGGTCATATCGCTGCGCAGCAGACGTTGATACACGGCCATCACCGGAAGCGCCATCGTCAGCGCCGGCAACAGCGCGTGGCTCAGGTTCTCGACCGGCGACTCGGTGAAGGGAACCCAGCCGGTGGGCGGGAACAGGCCGAGGCCGAGCGCCAGGTAGTACATGAGCAGCACACCCAGCACGAACTCAGGGACCGACACCAGGCCGAACGCGGCACCGGTGCTGAGCCGGTCGAAGCGGCTCCGGGCCCGGTACGCGGCGAACGTGCCGAGCGGGATCGCCAGCGCGAGCGCGACGAGCTGAGCCAGAATCAGCAGCTCCAAGGTGATGGGCAGCCTGTTGACGATCTCTTCGACCACCGGGGCTCCGGTCCGGTAGGACCGTCCCAGGTCGAACCGGAGCGCGTCGCCGAGCCAGTTCGCATATCGGACCAGGAAGGGATCGTCCAGCGCCAGGTCCGCGCGCACCGCGGCGATCGTCTCGGGTGTCGCCTGCTCGCCGAGGATCGCCACGGCGGGGTCGCCCGGGAGCAGCTCCTGCAACGAATACACTGCGATCGAAACGATGAACAGCGTGATGAGGGCCGTGGCAAGTTTCGTCAATCGGGAACGCATTGAGCACTCCTCCGCGTTTGGGGTCTACGCGCCCGAGGCGTCTGCGTGATCCTCCATCTGTCGTGTCTCACAGCAAGATGGAGCGTGTCATTGAGGGGCATCATCGGTTCTGCTCCGTCCCGAACGCGGCACCGGACGTCCGGCGCCGCAGCATCGCCACGCCGAACGTGGTCAGCGTCAGTGCGAACACCACCAGCCCGCCAGCCAGCCCGAGGACGCCGGCGACGAATCCCAGCGCAAGCGCACCGACGGGAACCAGACCGCCCCAGGCCACGACGTACAGGCTCATCACCCGCCCCCGGCTCCCCTCCGCCACTGTCGACTGAAGAATCACGTTCAGCCTTGTCATGATCGAGAAATTCAACCCGGCCGCGAGTACCGCCAGGATGAGGAGAACGACGAAATGGGTCGTGATCGCCATCGCGGCCACCGCGACCGAGGTGACGATCATCTGGACCGCGACCTGACGTACCCGAGGAACGGTCTTTCCAGAACTCGCCGCCAGCGCGCCCACGACCGCGCCTAATCCGGTCGCGCCGACCAGCAGCGTGAACTCCGTGTCTCCCCCGCCGAGCACGTCGTAGGCGAACACGGGCAGCTGCGCAACGTAGGTGGTGCCGAACATGGACGTCACCGCGACCATGACCAGCACTTGGAGCGCGGGCGGTCGTTCCCGCACGTGTGCCAGTCCCTGCCGGATGCTGCGCCACGTCCGTTCCCCGCCCTTGAGCAACGGCTGCGGGGCCAATCGAAGCCGCCGGATGATCGTGGCGGCGAGCAGACTCGTCGCGGCGTACACGGCGAACACCGGAGCGGCACCCCACACCACGAGAAGCGGGGTGGCCAGAACGGGGCCGACTACTCTGGCGACGTTCAGACTCGCCGACTGCAAGCCGACCGCACTCGCCAGATCAGCCGGCGGCACCGCTCCCGCCACGATCGCCTGAGCCGAAGGCGCACCGATCGCCAGGAGGGTTCCGAGGCCGAAGGCGAAGCCGTAGATCAACGGCAGCCGCACCGCGCCACCGGAGAGCGCGAGGTAGCCGGCCAGAACAGCACACATCACGCTGATCGCGGCCTGGCTGTACGCCACGACCTTCGCCCGCCGATACCGGTCGGCCACCACACCCGCCCAGGGCGCGAGGAGGAACAGCGGGATCAGGTTGAAGAAGTACAGCAACCCCAGCTCCAGAGACGCGTTGTGAGCACTTCGCGCGGTGAGCCATTGCAACGAGACCGAGGCCATCCAGAAGCCGAGTTGCGTCACGCAGAAGCTCAACCAGAACCCGAGGAACGGCGGGTGCCGCAGGCTTCGTAGCCGCCCGCGGCCGGGCAACAGAGATCGGATCGGAGGTGGCCGGTCGCCCGGCCGCCCGTCGCCGGACGCCTCAGCGCTATCCATCGCGGTCAGCCGTCGGTCGCACGCGCCCGGCCGAACTCGCCGGGTATGCGTGCCGGCCGGACGGCGACGCCGCGCACAGAGGAAACCTGCGCGGCGTCGCCATGCCGGCGTTGCTGTCGGCCGGTGCCGGCGAACTCGCCTACTTCTCGAGCCACAAGTACGCCGGCTGATAGTCGACGGGGTTCCCGAGATCGGCTTTGAAGCCATGAGCCTTCGGCCTGGTAATCACAGAGAAGACGACTCCCCAGTTCCACAACATCGGAAGGTCCTTCGCGATCTCTGCTTCAAACCTGGCGTATCCGGCCTTACGCTCATCGAGATTCAACGTCGACCGAGCATCCGACAAGGCCTTGTCCGCGGCCTCGCTGCAGTAGCTGAATACGTTCTGAGTCTTCGGTCCATTGCAGGTGAACGCAGGGTAGTAGGCCACGTCAGGTTCAGACCCGCTCCTCGTCCAGCAGGCAATCTGATAGTCGCCGGCGAACACCTGGTTCACGAATTTCCCGACATCCGGCGTATCGAGCGTCACCGTCATCCCCACCTGGGTGAAGAGGCTCTGCAGGGTTTCGGCGAGCCGTCGCGCCTGCGCCGCCGAATGGCAGCTCAGGGTAAACGCAAGCTGACCGCCATGCTCTGCCTTATACTCGTTCACCAGCGCCCGGGCGCCATCCGCGTTGAACTCCGGCCACTTGGCGGTGCCGGTATACCAGAATGACCCTTCGATGAATGGACCTCTCATCGCGGGCATTTTCCCCTGGAACTGGGTCTGATTCAGTGCGTTGTAATCGATCGCCATCGCGACGGCTTTACGCAAACGCTGATCATCGAACGGCGGCCTATTCATTTGAAATCCTACGCCAACGCCACCCACTCCACCCTTCGGCGAGTGGAGCCGCGCGATGTCAGGATTCCCAGCAGCCCAGTTGATCTCGAGCGGCTCGCCAAGCCATGCCGCTTCGAGTTGGCCTCCGGTGAAGGCGGCTCGCCGAGTTTCGGTGTCGCTCATGGGTAACTCTTGAAACTCGTCCAGATACGGCAGTCCCTTCTGCCAGTACTCTGGGTTGCGCTTGAGAGTCAGTCGCTGGTCCGGCTGCCACTCCGCGAACCGGAAGGCGCCGGCCCCGACCGCGCTCTTGCGTCCGTAATCTGCACCGGCCGCCGCAACAGCGGTCGGAGAGGCGATCGCGCCTACCGCGGTTGTCAGCGTGCTCGGAAACGATGCGATAGGCATCTTCAGCGTGAACAATACAGTCAACGGGTCACTGGCGACCGCGGACTCGATGTCGCGAACATATGAAGCTGCCGCTGAGGCGTTGGCCGGATCCTGGTGGCGCTTGATGTTGAAGACCACGGCATCCGCGTCAAGTTTGGCGCCATCGTGGAATTTGACATCGGGACGAAGCTTCAACGTCCATGTCTTGGCGTCGACCGACGACAGCGCTTCGGCCAGGTACGGCTCCGGAATACCTTTGTCGTCGTATCGCATCAGGGTGTCGTATATCGCGTTCATCGAAGGGTCCATGACCGTTCGCTTGATCGGGTCGTACTTTGTCTGCGTGCCCACTGATGCGTAGCGGAAGACGCCGCCGTACTGGGGCGGACCCGCATCGGCTTCCGCGCTGGACGAGGCGCCATTCGGCGAGGTCGCGGAAACGCAACCCGCCGATGCCAAAGCAACGATAAGAACGGATGCGAACAACGAGGTTCGTTGTATCTTCACCCGCTCGCTGAATATGCGCATAATCCGCCCCTTCTCGACGGTGAGCCCATGACGGCATGCTGGGCGAAATCGGCACATGCGGCAGCGCGCTGACGCGACACAAAGTGTCGCTCAGACGTAAATGAGAAGGACGTATTCCAGCCGAACTGTCGCGGCTGTTCTACCTCAACATCCTGAGCCGTCCTTGGCGCCTCGATCGATCTCCATGTACGTAGGCCGGATCCGTTCGAGGTGCTCACGCATATGCGACTCTGCCGCACTCGCGTCGCCCGCGGCGATCGCGTTGTAAATTGCGAGGTGATCCGACTCGACCCGGCGCCAGAAAGCTACTGGCACATCCTCACGATCGAGACGGGCGGTCATTACTTGGAAGATCGGGATGGCGACGATCTCAAGCAGCTCATTCCCGGTAGCTGAAAGTACCCGAGCGTGAAAGCCGCGGTTCATCTCCAGACGGTGCGCGACATCGAGGTTGTCACCGAGAACGGCGGTCTCGTGAATCAGCTTGAGGGCCTCCTCGGTCCTGCGGACGGCCGAGAAGCCGGCCGCAGGCACCTCGAGGAGGATACGAGCCTCGAGCAGGCTCGCTATGCTGATTTTTTCAGCACCGGTAAGAAGACCGATCCCGGTCTCCAGGTGGGCGCTGATACTGTCGAAGGACGGGTAAGCCACGAAGGTCCCTCCGCGGACCCCCCGCGTGGTCCGTACGAGCCCTTCGGAGGAGAGCTGGCGCAGTGCCTCCCTTATCGTGCTGCGGCTCACTCCGAAGAGCTCCGCGATTTCAGGCTCGATGGGAAGCTGGTTACCTGGCGCGAGGCGCCCGCTGATGATGTGCTCTCGAAGCTGGTGCGCCACCTGCTGGTAGGCGGGCAGGATCCGACGAGGCGTCAATCTCGAGATTGCCGCCGGTGCCGGTCGGCCACCTTCGTCGTGGTTCATGCAGCACGCGCCCGCAGGGTCTCACCGCAGCGTTTCACCAGTTCCTCCGACGGACGCGTACTTACTCACTCAGCACTGACCTTCCAGTCTACGCCAAGCATCTCGGCGTAGAAATCGAGCTCGTCGCGTGCGCTGTCGAAGATCCGGAAGTCCTCAGCGGCCGTGATAGCGGGCATGTGCTCGGCCACATCTTCTACGGTCAACCGCCCCCGTTGATTGAGCCCCCGCGTCTCGGCGACGAAGATGCGCGCGACACGCCCGCCGCCGACCGCGAAGATCTGGTGGGTCGTCGTCGCCTTCTCGTGCAGCAACCAGGCGACGACAGGCGACACCAAGCCGGGCGGGAACTCTTCACGTAGCCAATTCTGGAAGTCTGCGTCCAGCATTGTCTCGGTCATTCTGGTATACGCGACGGGAGCGATCGCGTTCACCAGGATGTTATGGTGGCGGCCGATATTCGCAAGGTTGTGCATCATGCCGGCGAGGCCCATTTTCGCCGCCCCGTAGGCGAGGCTGCTGACGGGCACGTCGGGCTCCACACTATAGCCGAACAATCCCGCGCTCGAGGAGGTCAGGACGACTCGGCCATACCGTTGTTTGCACATTACCGGCCACAACGGCTCGAGCACGTGGAACGCGCCTTTCAGGTGGATCCCAAGTACGGTGTCGAGGGACCAGCCCGCGCCGGCGTTGTGAACGAGGCCGTGGATGCTACCAAATTGACTCAGCGCATCCGCGACGAGGGAGGCGCCGCCTTCCGGCGTGGAAATGTCATTGGTGTCGGCCACAGCTCGGCCGCCAGCATCGTTGATTTCGGCCGCGACGGCCATTGCGGGGTGTTTGGAACGGCCGTTCCCGTCGAGCTCGACGCCAGGATCGTTCACCACGACCGTCGCCCCCCGTGCACCGAGCAGCAACGCATGCTCACGGCCAAGCCCACGTCCTCCGCCGGTCACCACGATAACGCGGCCGTCATACCGCAATTCGTCCACTAGGTGTCCTCCAATGCGCCAATACGCTACGTGTATCGTTAGGGAGCCTGGTGTCGGCTGATCCAGCCGATTGAGACGGACAAACTGAGATTTCGTGGCCGCGGCTACTCGATCTTAATGAGCTCGACGCGTTCGTCTCCGTAGATGTCCTCACCCTTCATGAGGCCATCGGAACTGAAGGGAATGATGACCGCTGAATGCCGGACGGTCACATATGCCCCATGCACATCGATGTTCTCACCCGGATGGTTCTTAGCGAGGCGCTCGAGCAGGGCTCCGCGGACTACGACCTTGATCAGCCCATCGCCGAAAATGCCATAGTCGTCGATGATGAACCGGTCGTAGGTTCGTTCGAGCTGGTTCGAGCCGGACTCGAAAATTCTGGTGTAGAACTCACGGGTCGCGGCATTTCCCACGAAGTGTTCCTGAGGCGTGCTGCCCCAGAAGTGGTACTCGGGCTCGGGGACGAGCGTCCGCATGATGCGCTCGAGGTCGCCCTCGAGTTCTGCACGGATGTGCTCTTCGAGGACGTCCAGCATGTGAAGGTGCTTGGGGTTCGTGATTTCCTTCCGCTTTCGCTCGATTCCGAGCAGCGACTTCATCGGGTCGATCGGCAGCTGGCTCATCGTCGTCATCATTGACTCCGTCTGGTGAGGACCATCCGAGTTCCGGCGAGACCCCTGGGTCCAGTCGTGCAGGCCACGGCAGCAGCACGACGACCACAATGGCGGTTCGGCGTCGCGCCGATGGGGGGGATCTTGCCCGGCTTCAATCTGACGTCAGGCTAGCCCGCCGATCATGGGGAAGTCAATACAACAGGTGTTTGGCGTCCTGGTCTTCCGAAGGTGCCAGGTGGCGAAATTCGCCCCGACCTGCCGCCTAGGCTCTTCCCCGTTCAGTGGGGCTCACCAGGCAACACGTGCGGCCTCCTCGCTCGGATGACACATCCGCCCGGCCGAGGTGGAGGCCAGCGAAGGGCGACTGCTTCGACCCAACGTCAAAACAACAGATGTTTTGCTGATTTGCCTCGACAGGTTCGGTCATGACTCGCGTGGAGGTCGCGCATGGCTCAGGTTCGGCGGCCACATCTGGACGGCGATGCCTACCCCGCCGACTCGTACACGCCCCGGTCACCCCGCTGGCAGGGTGGCGAACGCGGGGTGCAGCCGGCCAGCTTGGTCAGCCGACCTGTGTAGACACCGACGAGCCGCAGATCGAGCGCCGCCGCCCGCCGCTCGCTGGCCGGTCCGGGTCCGGGCCGGTGGTGGCTGCAGAGCGCTCAGCGCGGATACGACCACACCCGGTTCGCCGACGTGGCGGGTGCGGCCGGGCTCGCGGTCAGTACGCTGCAGTTCTACTTCGAGTCACGTGACGACATGCTGTTCGAGGCGCTGCACGAATGGACCGAGCACGAGGTCCGCACGCTAGAGGAGATCTCCGTACCCGAGTCGTCACCGTGGGACAACCTCGTCCTCCTCGTCGACCGAGCGCTGCGCCCCGTGCAGGAAACCGCTGACCGCGTCCTGATGGAGTTCTGGCACGCCAGTCTGCGCGACGACCGGCTGCGCGAGCACGGACTGCGGCTCAACGAGCGATATCGCCAGCCGTTTCGGGCGATCATCCGCAGGGGCGTCCAGGAAGGCCACTTCCACGTCCCGAGCGCTGGCGCCGATGATGCCATCGAAAATCTGACCACGATGGTGCTAGGACTCTGCAAGGACTCGTGATCCCGCGAGCCCTCGGCTATCCAGAGGCCGCCGTACCGGCCGTGCGCGCCAGCGTGCTGAGAACGATGGCTTCAGCGTTGGGAGTTAAGCCATAAACCACCTGTGTGCAGCGGAGGCCGGCACAAAACTCCTTTACTCGGCGGGTTTATGCTTCCAGCGACCTGGGAGAACGTGGCTGAGCACGTCGCTGGGGCCTGCGGCCATCGAGGGTATAGTGTGCTGCGGCGGTGGGGCCCGCCGATCCCGGACCACGCTCCGGGATGAACCGCGACGAACGCCAACGGTCCCTGCCAGTGGGCTGCTGTATGCCCTGGTGGGGAGGAGCACAGGCGTGGCGGAGCACGACACGGTCCCGGTGGACGCCGACGTCGATCTGCACGTGCCGGCCGACCGGGTCGAGTTGCGGCCCAGTCCCGTGCCCGTCCTCGCGGCGATCTCCGGCGGTGGGGTGTGCGGGGCGCTCGCCCGCTACGGGCTGCAGCAGGTCTGGCCGCATCCGCCGGGCGGGTTCCCGTGGGCCACGTTCGCCGTCAACGTGTCCGGGTGCCTGCTCATCGGGGTGCTCATGGTGATCGTCACCGAGGTGGTCACCGGCCGCCCCCTGCTGCGGCCGTTCCTCGGGGTCGGGGTGCTCGGGGGGTACACCACCTTCTCCACCTACGCCGTCGACATCCACGGCGCCGCGTCCGCCGGGGCGCCCTGGGTGGCGCTGGGGTACCTGGCGGTCACCCTCGTCGGCGCGCTGCTGGCCGTGTGGGCCGGCACGGCGCTGGCCCGGCTGGCGGTGCGCCGGTGACGCTGCTGCTCATCGCGCTCGGGGCGGCGGTCGGGGCTCCCCTGCGGTACCTCACCGACCGGACCGTGCAGTCCAAGCACGACTCGGTGTTCCCCTGGGGCACGCTCACCGTCAACGTGTGCGGCTCGCTGCTGCTCGGCCTGCTCGCGGGGCTGCCGGCCAGTCCTGCGGTGAGCGCCCTGCTGGGCACCGGCTTCTGCGGCGCGCTCACCACGTACTCGACGTTCAGCTACGAGACGCTGCGCCTGGCCGAGGGCGGGCACCGCTTCTACGCCGTCATGAACATCGTCGCCTCGCTGGTCGCCGGCCTGGGCGCCGCCGCCATCGGCCTGATGCTGGCCCAGGCCGTCCACTGACAACCGGACCCGCTGAGCACCACGCAGGGCCGGGCGCCGTCACGCAGGGAGCGTGGACGGCGCCCGGCCCCGTCGCTCAGGCGGCCGCGGGGGCCTTCGCCGGCTCGGTGCGCACCGGCCGGGCGCCCAGCAGCCGCTCGGCCATCGGGGCGAAGACCAGGCCGATGACGGTCCACAGCAGCAGTTGGGCGCCGACGGTGTACAGCCGGAACTCGAACAACAGGTCGGCGTCGAAGCCCGGGAAGACGATGTTGCGTTGCGGGTCGCGCAGGGGCAGCGGCGTCTCGGTGGCGTGGTGGCCGTACTCGGCGACGTTCGACGACAGCTCGCCGAAGGCCGGCAGCAGGGCCATGAGCACGCCGATGACCACGACGAACGCGGCCGCGGCGAGCAGGGTCGCGTTCCAGGTGCCGAAGCGGGGCTTCAGGCGCTGGCCGAGGACGACCGCGAGGATCATGAACAGCACCGAGGCGAGCACCATGATGAGGTAGAACGCGCTGCGCTGCCCGATCGTCTCTTCGTGGCCGATCGCGGGCGGGTTGGCCGGGTACTTGAAGAACGGCACCAGGTACAGCGTCATGAACCCGGCCCCGGCCAGCAGCACGGCCAGGCTGCGCGGCCGGAGGTTGCCGACCCGGCCGAGGCAGACGGCGTAGGCGACCGCGAACAGGGCGCCCATCGCCAGGCCGAAGGCGATCATGCCGACGCCGATGCCGACGTTGCCCTGGATCGTCCGGCTGAACAGCTCGTGGTCGTGCTCGTGCGCGACGGCCACGCCGGCCGCCTTGTCCAGGGCCTCCTGGGCCTCGTGACGGCCCGACTCGTAGTCGATCGCGTCCTGGATGCGCGGCTCGGCGAAGATCCGTGCGAACACGAACGCGGCCAGACCCGCGAGCGCCCCGGCGAGCAGGCCGCGGGCGATGATCCGCTTCTCCATCGTCAGCCCCCGCTAGTGGCAGGGGAAGCCGAGGAAGTGGCGGCCGTCGTGCACGAACTCGTGCACGTGGGCGTCGTTGCCGAAGATCGACACCGCGCCCTGGTCGATGCCGACGAAGTAGTAGACCAGCGCGGCGAGCGCGGCGGTGCCCACCAGCCAGACCAGCGACCGGGACAGGGGGATGACGACCGGCGTCGCGACGGCGCCGGACGGGGAAGACGACACGCTCACGGGGAGCCTCCTTCAGGGATCGAGCGTCCCTCTCGTAGTGGCGAGCTGACGGCGGCGGGTCTGACTCGGCCAGCGATGGCCTCACAGCGGCGCGACCGTGCCGGACTCTCACCGGCTTCCGGACGTCGTCAGTTGGGCCCGACGCTACGGGTACGCAGCGCGAACCGTCAATCGCAGGACGTGCCGAGTGCCGCGTTTCACGATCTTGAGAACGACGCCCCCGGCACATCGGCCCGTCACAGGCCTTCGCCGTACCTGTCGTCGAAGGCCGGGCGGGCGGAGCGGATCCGGGGCAGGCGGGTGAAGTTGTGCCGGGGCGGCGGGCAGCTGGTGGCCCACTCCAGCGAGTTGGTGTAGCCCCACGGGTCGTTGCCCTCGACGCGCCGGCCGAACCGGTAGGAGGACCAGAGGTTGTACAGCAGGGGCAGCATCGACAGGCCGAGGATGAACGCGCCGATGCTCGAGATGGTGTTGTACACCGTGAAGCCGTCGCTGGCCAGGTAGTCGGCGTAGCGGCGGGGCATGCCGCGCGCGCCGAGCCAGTGCTGCACCAGGAACGTGGTGTGGAAGCCCACGAAGGTGAGCCAGAAGTGCAGCTTGCCGAGGCCCTCGTGGAGCATCCGGCCGGTGATCTTGGGGAACCAGAAGTACAGGCCGCCGAACGCGGCGAACACGATGGTGCCGAAGAGCACGTAGTGCATGTGGGCGACGATGAAGTACGTGTCGGACAGGTGGAAGTCCATCGGCGGTGAGGCGATCAGCACGCCGGAGAGGCCGCCGAAGAGGAACGTCACCAGGAAACCGATGGACCACAGCATCGGGGTCGGGAACGTCAGCTGGCCGTGCCACATGCTGCCGATCCAGTTGAAGAACTTGATGCCGGTGGGCACGGCGATGAGGTACGACAGGAAGGAGAAGAACGGCAGCAGCACGTTGCCGGTGACGAACATGTGGTGCGCCCACACGCCCATGGACAGCACCGCGATGGCGATGGTCGCGGCGACCAGTCCCTTGTAGCCGAAGACCGGCCGGCGGGAGAAGACCGGCAGGATCTCGGTGATGATGCCGAAAAACGGTATCGCGACGATGTACACCTCGGGATGGCCGAAGAACCAGAACAGGTGCTGCCACAGCAGCGCGCCGCCGACGTCGGCTTCGAAGACGTGGGCGCCGAGCTTGCGGTCCGCCTCCAGCACCAGCAGCGCCGCGGTGAGCACCGGGAACGCCATGAGCACCATCAGCGCGGTGACGAAGATGTTCCAGGTCAGGATCGGCATCCGGAACATCGTCATGCCGGGGGCCCGCAGCGTGATCACGGTGGTGATCATGTTGACGGCGCCGATCACCGTGCCGGCGCCGGAGACGGCGAGCCCCATGGTCCACAGGTCGGCGCCGAGGCCGGGCGAGTTGACCTGGCTGTTGAGCGGGGCGTAGGCGAACCACCCGAAGTCGGCCGCGCCGGCGGGGGTGGCGAAGCCGCCGATCGTGACGAGGCCGCCGGTGAGGTACAGCCAGTAGGCCAGGGCGTTGAGCCGCGGGAACGAGACGTCGGCCGCGCCGATCTGCAGCGGCACGAGGAAGTTGCCGAAGCCGAAGACCAGCGGGGTGGCGAACAGCAGCAGCATGATCGTGCCGTGCATGGTGAACAGCTGGTTGTACTGCTCGGGCGAGAGGAACTGCAGCCCGGGCCGCATCAGCTCGGCCCGCATGAGCATGGCCAGCACCCCGCCGAGGATGAAGAACCCGAACGACGTCGCGAGGTACAGCACGCCGATCTGCTTGGCGTCGGTCGTCGACATCAGCGCCACCACCCGCGAGCCGAGCGTGGTGCGGCGCAGCGGCCCGGGCAGTCGCGGGGTGTGCACCGGGTCGACCGGCAGCACGGCGTGGTCACTCATCGGCGGTCTCCTTCAACGCCGGGCGGTCCGTCCCCTCCAGCTCAGGGCGGGCCGGCTCCTCCACCATCGGCCGGGACGCCCCGACGCGCTGCATGTGCTTCGGCACCGCCCAGCCGGCGTAGGGCAGCGGCAGCCGCTCGGCGTCCGCGAGGGGCTGCTCGATCTCGCGGTACTCCCCGTCCGGCATGCGGATGACGAGGCCGGTCTCCAGCCCGTGGGCCAGCCGCCGGCGATCCTGCTGCTGGAAGCCCAGGCACGCGCGGCGGGTCACGTAGAAGGCGAGCGGCGGCAGCAGCACCAGCCCGATGCGGCCGCCCCAGATCATCGCGTTGAGGCTGATGTCGAACTTGTCGGCGATGATGTCGTTGGCCCCGGACACGGTGAGCACCACGTAGAAGGTGAGGGCCATCGCCCCGACCGCGCTGCGGTTCGGCGCGTCCCGGGGCCGCTGCACCAGGTTCTGCCAGCCCTGGCCGCGGTGGCGCCGGGCGCTGCCGAACGGGTAGGCGAGCGCCAGCATCGTCATCACGCCGGGCAGCACGACGCCGGGCCAGAAGACCGGGGACAGGGTGTAGCCGAAGGCGCGGATCTCCCACGCCGGCATGAGACGCATGGCGCCGTCGAGGAACATGACGTACCAGTCGGGCTGGCTCCCGGCGGAGACCACCGCGGCCTCGTAGGGCCCGAACAGCCAGATCGGGTTGATCTGCACCAGCCCGCCGATGGCGGCGATCATCGCGAACACGAGCACCGCCAGGCCGGTCGAGCTTCCCGCGAAGCCGGGCACCATCCGTACGCCGACCACGTTGCCGTTGGTGCGCCCGGGTCTCGGCCACTGGGTGTGCTTCTGCTTCACGATCAGCGCCAGGTGCACGCTGATCAGCGCCACCAGCGCGCCCGGCACGAGCAGGACGTGGGCGATGTACAGGCGCCCGATGATCACGTCGCCGGGGAACGCGCCGCCGAACAGGAGCATGGACGCCCAGGTGCCGACCAACGGGATCGACTCGACGATGCTGGCGGCGATGCGCAGGCCGGTGCCGGACAGGCCGTCGTCGGGCAGCGAGTAGCCGGCGAAGCCCTCGACGAAGCCCAGCCAGAACATCAGCAGGCCGATCACCCAGTTCGCCTCGCGCGGCTTGCGGAACGCGCCGGTCAGGAAGATCCGGCCCATGTGCAGGACGATCGCGGCCATGAAGAAGTCCGCCGCCCAGTGGTGCATCTGGCGCAGGAACAGCCCGCCGCGCACGTCGAAGCTGATCTGCAGCGCCGACGCGTAGGCGGCCGACATCGGCATCCCGCGCTGCGGGACGTAGGAGCCGTCGTAGCGCACCTCGGCCATCGACGGGTCGAAGAACAACGAGAGCACGGTGCCGGTCAGCACCAGCATCACGAACGAGTACAGCGCCAGCTCGCCGAGCATGAACGACCAGTGGTCCGGGAACACCTTGTTGATCGCGGCCCGCAGCGGCGTGGCGGCCTGGAAGCGCTCGTCGAGCCCCCGGCCGGCCCGCGCGGCCCGGTCCCGCCGCCGCCGGATCACCGCGACTCCGGGGAGCCGGCGTAGAACTCCATCACCAGCCCTGCGATGGCCACGATCGCCGCCACCGCACCCACGAGCAGCAGCCACCACTGGCTCGCCGCGATCCCGACCGCGCCGGCCGACACGGACAACGCGATGCCGAGCGGCCAGAAGCCGGGCGGGGCGAAGAACCCGATCGGGCCGGCGCCGTCGGCAATCTCCGCGTCGGGCCGGTCCTCCGGCCGCAGCGGGATCCGGCGGGCGACCAGCGCGCAGTAGCCGCCGCACAGGACGCTGAACACGCCGCCCAGGCCGAGCGTGAGCGTGCCCGACCACTCCGGGTGCGCCGCGCCGAGGCCGGTCCAGAACATGTAGACCCCGGTCGCGGTCAGCATGAACAGCGCGATGACGCCGAACACCTTGGCCTCGGTCCGCACCGTACCTCCCCCCGGCGACGGCGGGCCACACCGGCGCCGCGCACCCGATAACCGGGTGCGGGCGGTTCAAACCAACTCGCGCAGGGTGACATCCTCACGTGCCGCGGCGTTCATGACCGCCGTTGCCGCCCCCGCCGTGTCGCGCCGGTCCGACGCGTCAGGCCTTCACGGCGGCCAGTTCCGCGATCGGCCTCCGGGCTGCCGTGACCGCGGTGGCCGCTCCCATCAGGGTGAGTACCGCGACCGCGCCGAACGCGACCAGCGTCGCCGCGTCGGGGTGCACCACGGACTGGCCTCGCCCGGCCTGCCAGGTCAGCACGGCGAACACGCCGGCGTAGCCGAACACGGCGGCCCCGACCAGACGGGCCCGGACCCGCTCGGCGCGCAGCCACGCACGCCGGGTCGCGAGCACGTTCAGGATCGCGGCCACCGCCAGCAGCACCTGGATGGCGTGCAGACCGACGAAGTGCGGCACGCGCAGATCACCGCCGGTCGTGCTCCAGTTCGTCAGGAACATGCCGTGCCCGTCCGGGTCGCCGATGCCGTGCGCGCCGACCAGGGACACCGCGTGCCCGTTCGCGTCGATCTCCGTGCGCGGCGCCGGCCCAGCGGACATGCTGAGCCAGAGCGCCACGGCCATGCTGGCGAACGCGAGCCCGAGCCCGGCGCGCAGGGCGCGGGTGAGGGCGCGGTCACCGGTCCGCTGGATCAGCAGCAGGATCGCGATCACCAGCGTGACCAGCATCAACGGCATGACGCCGACGTTGAACACCGTCCGCACGGTCCGGGCCACGTCGTCGGCGTCCATGTTGAAGTGGCTGAACGTTCCGTGCGCCGCGGCCCACACCACCGCCCCGACATCCAGCACCCCGGCGACCGCGAAGACGGTCCCGACCCACCATCCGGCACGCCGCCCCTTCGTCAGCCGGGTGAGCAGCCACGCCAGCGTCAGGCTGTAGACGCCCATGGCCACGCCGAACTTCATCGGCTTCGCCCACACGGGCTCGCCCAGTAACAACCGATCATCGGCGAACACTTCCACCGCGGCGAAGAGCGCCAACCCGAACATGAGCGCCGTGTGGAACACCAGCGGCCGGTGCCACCCGCGCACCGCGTGGCCAAACCTCGTGAGAACGTGCATCGGACGCTCCAGACAGGGACGAGCGGACGGTCTCCAACCGACCGGCATGATGACCATGGATGCCCATCAGCCTCGGCGAACCGCCCGCCGGTCACCATCCGACCACCCCCCGAACGCGATCGGGGGCTATCCCCCGGTCGCCCGGCACGATGCTTCGGGGGTACCGTCCCGCGGTCCGGCTCGCAGCCGTCCCGCGGACCCGGCGACGCACGCCATGCCGTCGACCGCGCAGCGGGATGCCGTTGTTCAGGTCGTCACCGGGGTCAGGTGGAGCCAGTTCGCCAGGTCGTTGATCTCGTCCTGCAGTGCGGCGGTCATCGCCTTGCTGAACGCAACGTCCTGGTGGATCGCGTCCACCCGAAGCACGCCGGACTTGCGGTCGGCGGTGGCGTCGAGCTTGCCGACCAGGCGGTCGCCGTACAGGATCGGCAGCGCCCAGTAGCCCCAGCGGCGCTTGGCGGCCGGCTTGTACATCTCCAGCTGGTAGTCGTACTCGAACAGCTCGGTCATCCGCTTGCGGTCGTACACGAGCCGGTCCAGCGGGGACAGCAGCGCGGCGCGGCCGGTGAACGTCCGGTCCAGCAGTTCGGGGTCGATCCGCCATTCGCCCTGCACGCCCTCGACCACCGCGGGCTCGCCCGCGGTCCGTACGTCAAGCGGCTCGACCGGGTTCTGCGGGGCGCGGGCGCGCGCGATACCCAGCGAGCGCAGCCGGCGTTCGTCACGGATCCGCGCCGCGTCCTCGTAGGGCACCACGTCGTCCGGGTACACCCGCTCGGCGAGGTCCCACAGCCGGTCAGCGCCGCGCCGGCCGGCGGCCGCGACCTCGCCGCGCTGCACGAGGAAGTCGATCATCCGCAGGAGGTTGCGATCGTTCGACCAGCCGGAGGAGCGCCACGGGATCACGCACGTGTCCGGTAGCTCATGCGCGGGCAGCGGCCCGTCGGCGCGAAGCCGGGCGAGGATGTCCAGCCGGCAGCCGTTGTTGGCGTCCACCCAGCCCTGCACGCCCTCCCGCCGATCCCGCAGCGGAGGACGGCCCGGCCACTCGGCCATGTCCGCCCGATACAGCGCGAGGTCCTCCGGCGGCCGGATCAGGCCGCGCAGCTCCAGCAGGGCCTGCTCGTCGATGGCGTCGCGCAGCTGCGCCGGGCGGTAGCCGGAGCCGAGACGACTCCACAGGACCAGGTCGGCGTTGGGCGCGACGGCGGCGGTCGGATCGTTCTGCAGCAGCGTCAACCGGCGTACAGCATCGAACATCCCGCTCGGGCGGTGGGCGTCCAGCAGTTGGGCGCGCACGGCAAGGCGGCGGGCGTCGGCGCGGGACAGGGCGTGCACGGTCACGGACCGAGACTAGCCTCGATCCACCGACCCTTGACGAGCACGGAGTGGCCCGGCCACCCCACGGGGAAGGGGCACCGGGCCGGCCGACCCGCCGCTTATCGGACCATATCCGGAGTGCGCAGACTGATGGCAAACCGTCGCCAGAAGCCATCTACATACGCTTCGGTGACGCTGGAGTCGAGAATGCTGTCGCTCCATGGGACGCACACTTCCGGGGTTCCTACGACCGTCATCCCCAGGTAGATCAGGATGCCGCGCAAGTGCGACTGTGCGACTGCGGTTCCAGCGCCATTGAGCCCGGCACCGAGGACGGCGGCCTCGCGGCCGTCCCAGGAGTTCTGCCCCCAGGGGCGCGATCCCCAGTCGATGGCGTTCTTCAGCACACCGGGGATCGAGCGGTTGTACTCCGGGGTCACGAAGAGCACCGAGTTGTGGGATTCGATGGCCTGCTTGAAAGCAACCGCTGCCGCAGGCGGTTGCTGATCGAGGTCGTAGTTGTACAGCGGCAGGTCCCTGATCGGGATTTCAGTGAGTTCGAACCCGGCCGGGGCCCGGCTCGCCACGTAGTCAGCTAGCCGGCGGTTGATGGACTGCTCCGACAGGCTGCCCACGATATATCCGACGGAGATGGTCACGATCGCTCCTTCGCAATGCCTCGCACAGGGGCAGGGGCTCTGCTCCCCACCCGCGTTCTTCAAGGAAACCCGCCATCCAGAGGCTTCGGGAACTGCCAACCGTTCTGGTCACCTATACGCTGAGCGTATGAACCTCGAGCTGCGCCACTACCGGCTGTTCGCCACCGTGGCCGAGTGCCAGAGCTTCTCGGCCGCCGGCCGGCAACTGGGCATGACACAGCCGTCCGTGTCCCGGGGCGTGGCCGCCATCGAGCGACGGCTCAGCGCCCGGCTCGTGGTGCGCACCACCCGGCGGTTCACCCTCACCCGGGCAGGCCAGGTGCTCGCCACCGAGGCCAGGCAGGTGCTCGACGCCGCCACGGCGGCCGAGTCACGGACGATCCGAGCGGCGCAGCAACGGTCTCTCGTGGTCGGCGTCAAGGCTGACAGCGCCGCGGAGTTCTTGTCCGCGGTGCTCGATACGTGCGCCGGCGCACCGCTGTACCTCGACCTCGAGGTCGACTTCCACGAGACCCACGAACTTGCCGCCGCGGTCCGGCAAGGCAGGTGCGATGTATGCCTGGTGGCCTGGCCGGTCGCCGAGACCGGTCTCGACTCAGCCGAGCTGTGGACCGAGCCCCGTGTCGCCGTGCTGCACGTCGACCACCCGCTCGCCAGCGCCGGCGACCTCAAGATTGAGGACTTCCTGGCCGAGCCCGTAGCCCGTTGGCCCCACCTGCCCGACGACCTCGACCGCTTCTATCAGGGGCGTGAGCGTGTGATGCCAGGCATCGCCTGCTCTCCCGGCCCCGCAGTGACGGGACTGGCCGAGGCTCTCCGACTTGTCGAGCTCGGTCGGACCATCACCTTCCTTCCCCGCTCAATCGCCCATCGATTCGGCCGCCCCAAGCTCACCGTGCGGGACGTAGCCGGGTTGAGTTCGAGCCGCATGTTTCTGAGCTGGCGCGACCGGCCGCTCGCCCCCGAACTGGAGAACTTCATCGAAGTGTGCCGACGCCTTGCCCCCACCGCGCCCCGCGGCTAGTGGATGCACTCGATGGGCGGGTCGTCAAGGCGAACCGCGGTCAGAATGTGGCGATCGGGTTGACCGGGCTGCCGGACGTCCCGGCGAAGCGGACCGGTGCGACCGCGAGGTGGAAGTCCCACTGGCCGAGCTCGGCAGCCGTCGTCGCGCACGCCTCCAGGTCGCAGTTGTCGAGAAGCCACAGACCCATCGCGACGAGACCCACGACGTGCACCGGCAGCAACACGTCTTCGTACCCCGACGGCTGAACGTCCTGGGGGGTGTCAGCGCCGATCAGCGCGACCTGCCGCTCATGCAGCCACGGCAGGCAGGACGCGTGCCAGCCGGCCTGCGTGAAACCGCTGGCCGCACCGGCCTCGTGCCGGGCGCGGCCAGAGCCGGTCCGCAGGAGTACCGCGTCGCCGGATCGCACCCGCACGCCCTGGCGCCGCTCGGCTGCCTCGAGATCGTCGGGAAACACGCCCTGCCCGGGCTCCAGCCACGGCACATCGCGGGCCCTCGCAATGTCCAGCAGGACACCACGCGTCACGATCCCGTTCGCCGCCGCCGTGACGGCCGCCCACGCCGATCCCGTTGCGGCATCGACCAACGAGTGTGACCGCCCGTTGTACATGGTGCCGTCCCAGACGATGTGGCACGGCGAGTCGACGTGGGTGATGGTGTTGCCGTGGAAGGTGATGCCGAGCCGCTCGGACGAAAAGCCCCAGCGCCGGTCGTTGCGGAATCCGGGCACCGGCATATCCTCGGCACCCGGCATGTCGGCGGCGCACGGGCACGTCGTCGTCGACCGCTCCATCTCGTCCGGTACGGCGACCTCCCATGCGCACGACACGCTCCTGCCGTGGCGCACGGCCCGCGCCGCCGCCAGCCGGACGTCGTCGGTGATGTGGTTCAGCGTCCCGAGCTCGTCGTCGTCGCCCCATCGTCCCCAGTTTGACAGCGTGTCGAAGTAGCCGAGCACGTCGTCCTGTGTTGCCGTCATCCCAGCACCGACTCCCTCCGGTCACGCGGGTCGAGGCATCGCAGGTATGCCCCCCGACCGTACTCCGGGCACGGGCCATCCTCCACCTCGCCGGGAATACGTGAGCGGAGCGTGACGGGCCGCCTGCCCTAGCGGATGCCCCAGCGCCGGGTCGGCGAAGGGCGGTACGCATCGGAGATGATGCGTGGATGTGGACACGGGGGCCGGGACGATACCTGGGTTGGCTGGCGTGGGAGCAGAAACGACGGATCGCCCTCGGCGCGCTGTGGAGTTCGCTCTGGATGATCAGTCTGGCGGTCACGCCGTACCTGATGTCCCAGGCCATTGATCGGGGCCTGCACCCGCGGCAGACTGGTCCTCTCGTCGCCTGGGCCGGCGCGATCTTTGTGGTGGGTGTGGCGAACGCGGTGCTCGGCATCCTCCGGCACCGGACCATGACGAACATCCGGTTGGACGGTGCGTTGCGCACGGCCGACGCGGTCATGGCACATGGGGTGGAGCTGGGTGCCGCACTCCCCCGCCGGATCACCGCGGGTGAGGTGGTCACCATCGGCATCGGGGACGTGTGGCTGGTCGCGCGGGCGCTGACCGTGACGGGGCCGGGTGTGGGCGCGGTCGTCGCATATGCGGTCGTGATGACCCTGCTCGTGCGGGTGTCCGGGATGATCGCGTTGGTGGTGGCGGCCGGGGTCACGGTGCTGGCGATGGTGCTCGGACCACTGCTGCGGCGGGTCAACACCGCCGGCGGCGAGTACCGGGAGCGGCGGGGTCAGCTGGCCGCGCGCCTGGTCGATGTGCTCGATGGGCTGCGTATCCTCAACGGCCTGGGCGGCAAGGAAGCCCACCTGCGCCGGTTCACCGCCCAGTCGGACGCAGTCCGGGCCGAGGGATACCGGATGGGCGGGGCGCTGAGCTGGATCAACGCGCTGGGCGACGGCCTTCCGACGATCTTTCTGGCCGGGGTCACCTGGCTGGCCGCGCGGCTGGCGGTCCGCGGCGATCTCACCGCGGGCGAACTGGTCGCGGTGTACGGGTACGTGGCGATCCTCGTGGTGCCCACCTGGATGCTGATCATCAGCGCCGGCGACGTCAGCCGCGGGGTGATCGCTGCCCGGCGGATCATCGCGTTCCTGCGGTTGCCCGTCGAGGAGCCGGGCAGTGGCGCGGCCCCAGGCGGCCCGGCGACCCTGCGCGACCCGGAGTCCGGCGTCGTCGCCGAACCGGGCCGGCTGACCATGCTGGTCTCGCGGCGCGCCGGCGATGCGGCCGCGATCATTGACCGGCTCGGGCGGTACGGGGAGACCGCCGCCACCTGGGGCCCCTACAACATCGCCGAGGTGGCCAAACCGGCGGTCCGCGAACGAATTCTGGTCGCCGACCACGAGGCGGACCTGTTCGCCGGGACGCTGCGGGATGCGGTCGCGGGCGGTGCCGGCGTCGGCGACGACGCGGTACGGCAGGCAATCAGGTCCGCGGTGGCAACCGACATCGGCGGGCTCGACCACCGCATCGAACGCGACGGCCGAAACCTCTCCGGCGGCCAGCGACAGCGGGTCCGGCTGGCCCGGGCGCTGGCCGCCGACCCGGAGATGCTGCTCGCGGCCGAGCCGACCTCGGCGGTGGACGCGCACACCGAGGCGGCTATCGCCGAGCGGCTGGCCGTGGCCCGCACCGGACGGGGCACCCTGCTGTCCACCACCTCGCCGGTGCTGCTGGACCGGGCCGACGTCGTGATCTACCTGGTCGACGGCCGGGTCGCCGCCTCCGCAACGCACCGCGAACTGCTGGAGACCGAGCCCGGGTACCGCGACCTGGTGAGCCGGACATTCACCGCGGCGCAGGAGGCACGGTGAGCACCTCGACGCTGCCGATCGCGGACACCCGTCAGGTCGCCCGGGCAGCCGGCCGGCTGATCGCCGCCGACAAGTGGGCCGCCGCCGCGATGCTCCTGCTGAACGTGCTGGCCGCGGTGGCCGCCCTGGGCGCGCCGTACCTGCTGGGCCGGATCATCGACGCGGTCACGGGACCCCGCGCCACCGCCCGGATCGACCTGCTGGCCGGCGCCGTGCTGCTGTGCGCGCTGGCCCAGACGCTGCTCGCCCGGTGGGCGCTGCTGCTCGGATACCGGTTCGGGGAGCGCACCGCGGCCCGCATCCGGATCGGCTTCCTGAGCCGCGCGCTGAGCCTGCCCGCCTCGGTGATCGAGCGGGTGCCGCCAGGCGACCTGGCCGCCCGCGGCACGACCGATGTGGACGCGGTCACCGGCGCGCTGCGCGATGTGCTGCCGGGCGTGTTCGTGGCCGGCGTCCATCTGCTGTTCCTGGTCACGGCGGTGCTCGTGCTCGACCCGCTGCTCGGTATGGCCGGCCTCCTCGGGCTGTCCGGCATCGTGATCATCATCCGCGGGTACCTGCGACGGGCCCGCAATGCGTACCTTGAGGAGGGCGCCGCGAACTCCGAACTGGCGGAGGAGCTGGCGGCGACCACGGCCGGAGCGCGCACCATCGAGGCCTTCCGGCTGCAGCGATCCCGGCTGGCGGTGGGCCGGGCCGCGATCGCCCGGACCAGGCGCAGCCGGCTGGCCACCCTGCGGCTGCGGTCGTGGTTCTTCCCGATGGCCGAAGGCTCGTACAACATCCCGGTCGTCCTGGTGCTCCTGATCGGCGGCCTGCTCTACCGCGACGGGCGGATCACGCTCGGCACCGTCGTCGCGGCCACCCTGTACCTGCGTCAGGTGATCGGACCGATGGACACCGTCCTGATCTGGCTGGAGCAGTTGCAGAGCAGCAGCGCATCGTTCGCCCGGGTCGAGGGGCTGGCCACCGTGCCGGCGGCCCCGGCGACGGCCACGGCCGCCCCGGTGAGCGACCGTATCGAGGTGCACGGCGTCCGCTACGCCTACCCCGGCGGGCCGGACGTGCTGCACGACGTGGATCTCACGGTCCAGCCCGGCGAACGGCTGGCGATCGTCGGGCTCTCCGGGGCCGGCAAGTCCACCCTGGGCCGGCTCCTGGCCGGCGTGGACCGTCCGCACACCGGCACGGTCACCGTCGGCGGCGTCGCGGTGGCCGATCTTCCGCCGGATCTGCTGCGCCGGCAGGTGGTCCTGGTGACCCAGGAACACCACGTCTTCCGCGAGACGGTCCGGGACAACCTCATGGTGCCGGCGCCGGACGACCGCCTGGCCGAGGCGCTGCGCACGGTCGGCGCGGATTGGGCCCGGGACCTGGACGACGACCTCGGCGAGCACCCGCTGACCGGTGCCCAGGCGCAGCAACTCGCGCTGGCCCGGGTGCTGCTGGCCGACCCGCACACGGTGATCCTCGACGAAGCGACCGCACTGCTGGACCCGCGCGCGGCCCGCGTGGCGGAGCGGGCGCTGGCCGCCGTGCTGCACAACCGCACGGTGATCGCCATCGCCCACCGCCTGCAGACGGCCCACGACGCGGACCGGATCGCGGTGATGGACTCGGGCAGGATCATCGAGTTGGGCACCCACGACGACCTGATCACGCACGACGGTCCGTACGCCAGACTCTGGCGGCAGTGGCGCGGCTGAGTCCTCACGTTCAGCAACGAAAAATTCGCGAGCAGTACCGGAGATCATCGGGTTCTTGCGGCTATGGCGACGGTTCTTTCCGCGGACGTACGATGCGGGGGTGACGAGGCTCTCCGAGGTGGCGAAGTACGCGGGGTACAGCGAGGCGACCGTGAGCCGGGTGCTGCGCGACGTGCCCGGGATCGGGGAGGACACCCGCAACGCCGTGCTGACCGCGCTCGACGTGCTCGGCTACCAGCGGCCCACCCGGCACCGGCGGGAGTTCGGCAGCCTCGTCGGGTTGGTGCTGCCCGACCTGCACAACCCGATCTTCCCGGCCTACGCGGAGGCGATGGCCGGGGCGCTGGTGCGGCGCAACCTCATCCCGGTGCTGTGCACCCGCACGGCCGACGAGGTGTCGGAGGCGCACTACATCAAGATGCTGCTGGCCCGCAAGGTGGCCGGGATCGTCTTCGTCGGGGCCAGCTACGCCGACGCCGGGCCGGAGCAGACCAAGGCGCTGCGGGCCCGCAAGCTGCCGACCGTGCTCATCAACGAGGCGGACGAGAATGCGGGTGTACCGCGGATAGCCGTCGACGACGCGGTCGCGGTGGACCTCGCCGTGCAGCACCTGCGCGATCTCGGCCACAAGAAGATCGGCCTGATCGTCGGCCCGCGCGGGCACGTGCCATCGCAGCGCAAGCTGGCCGAGTTCCGGCGGCTGGTCGACGACGCCGACCGGCAGCGGCTGGTCGCGCACACCATGTTCTCCATCGCCGGCGGGCAGAGCGCGGTGGCGCCGCTGCTGGCGGCCGGGGCGACCGGGGTGGTCTGCGCCAGCGACACGCTCGCCCTCGGGGCCATCCGCGGCGCCCGCAGGCAGGGGCTGCGGGTGCCGGAGCAGCTGTCCGTGGTGGGCTTCGACGACTCGATGTACATGCCGATGATGGACCCGCCGCTGACCACGGTGCGCCAGCCGTTCCAGGCGATCGGGGTGGCCGCGGTGCACTCGCTGGTCGCGCAGATCGAGCGGCGGCCGGTGCCGCTGGAGGAGGAGCTGTTCGAGCCGGAGCTCATCGTGCGGGACTCGACCGCCGCCTGCCCCGCGTAGGGGACTGCAAACGCTTGCAGGCCCGGCCACGATTCTTGCAACCGTGGCCGGGCCCGCCAGGCACCGTGGCCGCGAATTGTTCACGGCCCCGACCTGCGGGTACTCGCCGGGTCCTACCGAAGGATGTGGTGATCGTGACGCAGGTGCACCAGCGGGACGTCGTCGACGTCCTGCTCGCCCAGCACGAGGAGATCAAGGCCCTGTTCAGCCGGGTGGCCACGGCCCAGGGCGACCGCAAGCGCAGCGAGTTCTACGACCTCGTCCGGCTGCTCGCGGTGCACGAGAGCGCCGAGGAACAGCTCGTGCACCCGGCCGCGCGCAAGGCGATCGGCGAGGGTGGCCAGCGGGTCGTCGCCGAGCGGCTGCACGAGGAGGCCGAGGCCAAGCGGATGCTGTCGGACCTCTACGACCTGGGTGTGGACCACCCGGAGTTCCACGAGCGGCTGGCCCGGTGCGCGCAGCACGTCGTGGCGCACGCCACGAACGAGGAGCGCGAGGAGTTCTCGCAGCTGCGCAGCAACGTCGGCCCCGAGCAGCTGCGGCGGATGGCGGCGGTGTTCGAGGCGGCGGAGCGGGCGGCCCCGACCCGTCCGCATCCGTCGGCGGGCGAGTCCGCGACGGCCAACATCGTGCTCGGCCCGCCGCTGGCGCTGTTCGACAAGGCTCGCGACGCGCTGCGCAGGTCCTGAACGCACGCCGAAGGCACGGAATCGGCCCCGCCGCGCCGAGCGGGGCCGCGCCGTCCGGCCGGACGTCACCGCGCCAGGAACGACCCCGCCGGCGCCTCGGCCGCATGGCTCATGTGCCGCCGTACCGTCTAAGTTCGTCCTCAGGACTGCGGAAGGTGAGGATGGCATGACGCGGCCTGAGTGGGCCCCCGAGGGCATCGACATCAACGTCCCGAATGCCGCGCGGATGTACGACTACTCGCTCGGCGGCTTCCACAACTTCGCGGCCGATCGGGAGATGGTCGAGCGCGTGGTCGCCATGGCGCCCGATGCGCGCAAGGTCGGCCTGGCCAACCGGGCCTACCTGGGCCGGGTGGTGCGCCGGCTGGTGTCCGAGGGCGTGCGCCAGTTCCTCGACATCGGCTCCGGCATCCCGGCGCTGGCCTGCGTGCACGAGGTGGCCCAGGCGGCCGCGCCGGACGCCCGGGTCGTGTACGTCGACATCGACGCCGTCGCCGTGGCCCACGGCAAGGCGATCCTGACCCACAACGACCGCGCCACCGCGCTGGTCGGCGACGTGCGCGGGCCGGACGACATCCTGCGCCACCCGGAGGTGACCGGGCTGTTCGACCTCGACCGGCCGATCGCGGTGATGCTCATCGCGGTGCTGCACTTCGTGCCCGACGCCGACGACCCGGCCGGCATCGTGGCCCGCTTCCGCGACGCGGTCGCGCCCGGCAGCTTCGTCGCGCTGTCGCACGGGTCGCCGCCGCCCCGGCCCGAGGAAGCCGACATCGTGACCGCCGCCTACCAGCGCACCTCGACCCCGCTGCACCTGCGCACGGCGGAGCAGATCAGCCATCTTCTCGACGGCCTCGAACTGCTCGAGCCGGGCGTCGTGCCGGTCACCGGCTGGCACCCGGACCCGCAGGACGCCGGCGTGGAGCCCCGCCCGGAGGTGCTGGCCGCCGTCGGCCGCAAGCCGGCGGCGCCCTGACCCAACGCCGGGAGGCAGCCGAAACCGCAGGCGCCCAAAGCCGGAGGCGCCCGAAACCCCCGGAGGTGCTGGCCGCCGTCGGCCGCAGCCCGGCGGACCCTATCCCGAAGCCGGGAGGCGGCCGAAGCCGCAGGCACCCGAACCAGAGGCGGTCCAAGCCGGCTGGATTGTCGCGTTATGGCAGGTAGCGGTAGCCGACGCCGCGGACCGTGATCAGGTGCCGGGGCGCGGCCGGGTCCGCCTCGAGCTTGGCCCGCAGCCGCTTGACGTGCACGCTCAGGGTGTTGCTGGCCTCCCCCGGCCCGCCCCACACCGCGGCGAGCAACTGCTCGCGCCCGAGCGTCCGCCCGGCGTTGCGCACCAGCGCCTCGAGCAGCTGGAACTCCTTGAGCGGCAGGTCGAGCGGCCGCCCGCCCAGGCTGGCCGTGACCGCCCCGGCGTCCAGGCGCAGCGGCCCGGCGGTGAGCACCCCGGGCCGGTCGGCCCGCCCGCCGGCGCACCGCCGCTCGATGGCCCGGATCCGGGCGAGGAACTCCCGCACCCCGTAGGGCTTGGCCAGGTAGTCGTCGGCGCCGCACTCCAGGGCCAGCACCGCGTCGTCCACGCTGTGCCGGGCGCCCAGCACGAGGATGCCCACGCGCGACCGGGCCCGCAGCCGCCGGCACAGCTCGGCCCCGGCCAGGTCGGGCAGGGTCGCGTCGAGCAGCACCACGTCGGCACCGTGCTCGTCGAGGTCCACCAGCGCCCCGGCCCCGGTGCCCGCGACCCGCACGTCGAAGGCCTCCCCGCGCAGCACCCCGGCCAGCGCCACGGCCGACGCCGGCTCGCTTTGCACGAGCAGCAGTCGGGTCACGGCTTTAGATCATGCCGCGCAACCGGCCGGTAGGGGTGCAAGGTGTCGGATCGACGACTGCCGGGTGCCCTCAGACCCCGCGACGCGCAGCCCACCTCGGCGAGGCCGGCCCGGATCAGGCGTCGCGGTCGAGCAGGTGCTCGCCCGGCGCCTCCAGGCAGTCCCGGATCGCGTGCAGGAACAGCGCCGCGTCCCGGCCGTTGACCAGCCGGTGGTCGTACGCCAGCCCGATCTGCGCCACGGTGCGCGCCTGGACGGCCCCGGCCTCGTCGAGGACGAGCTCCCGCTGCGGTGCGGCGAGCGCCAGCGCGCACACCTGGCCGGGGAAGATCATGGGTACCGCGAGGACGATGCCACCGTCGTGGTGCAGGGTGACCACGATGTTGGCCCCGGCGAGCTGCTCCTCGCGGAACGCGCCCTGCCCGGCCAGCCGGCGGTACTCGGTGAGCCGCTCGGCGATCTGTGCCACCGGCAGGGTGGCCGCGTCCGGCACCACCGGGATGTGCAGCCCGGTGCCCAGGTCGAAGGTGACGCCCACGTTCGGCCGGTCGGCCAGCTCGGCGGTGCGCTCGTCCACCAGGCGCGCGAAGAACAGCGGGAAGGTGGCGTGCTGCCGGGCGACCGCCGCCACCAGCAGGTCGGGCAGGCCGACCAGCCGGCGCAGCTGGCGGGTGAGCCGGCCCGCCGCCGCGAGGGCCGCGTCCACCTCGACCTTCACCACGCTGTACGCGGCCGGGATGGTGGCGTGGGACAGGGTGACGGTGCGGCCGATCGCCTGCTGGCGGGGGCTGAGCGCGTGCCGGGCCGCCGCCGACCCGGCCAGCGCCAGGATGTCGGCGCGCTTGACCACCGCCACGCCGAGCGACGCGACCAGTGCCGGGTCCAGGCCGAGCTCGTCGATGAGGGCCTGGGCGGGTGCGGTGATCACCACGGCGGCGCCACCACCACCCGCCGCGGCGGCGGCCGGCGTCGCGGCGGGGACCGGCCCCGGGTCGCCGTCCGGGGAGACCCGGCCGATCAGGTCGCCGGCGGCGCAGGACGCGCCGACGGGCAGCAGCCGGCGCAGCACCCCATCGCCCGGGCTCACCAGCTCCTCGACCGCCTTCGACGTCTCCACCGAGGCGACCGGGTCGTCGCGGCGCACCGGCTCGCCGTCGTCGACCAGCCACTCCAGCAGCACGTAGCTCTCGTCGTTGGTGTTCAGCTTCGGTACCCGAAGGTCGGCCCCCGTCATGCCACGGCCTTTCTGATCGCGTCGCGGATGTTCTCCTCCTGCAGCAGCACGGTGCGCTCCAGGTGCACGGCGGTGGGTATCACGCTGCCGGCCGAGTGGGCGAGCACCACCGGGCGGCGCAGGCGGCCCCACAGCTGCTCGTGCACGGCGGCGGCCACGTCGGCGCCCCAGGTGCCACCGGCGGTGCTCTCCTCGGCGACGACGACCGCACCGGCCCGGGCCAGCAGCGGCAGCAGCGGCCCCACGTCGAACGGGTACAGCCGGTCCGGCACCAGCAGTACACAGGAAATCTCGTCCTCGACGAGCACCGAGCGGATCGCCGCCATCGCCCGGTGGGCCACCCCGCCGGGCGCGATGACCACGCAGGTCGCCGCCTGCGGGTCCTCGGCGTAGACCTGGGCGACGCCGTCCACCAGCTCGTAGCGCAGCAGGTCGTCCACCACGCCGCCGGTGTACATCGGGCGCGTGTAGAGCACCTTGTCCTCGAAGTACAGGCAGGGTTCGCCGCTTGCGAGCATGGTGTCGAACTGGTCGCGGATCTCGTGGAACGGCGACATCTCGTGCACCGACAGGCCCGGGATGCCCAGGAAGTGCTTCTGCAGGCTCTGGCTGTGCGTCGGGCCGTAGCCCCGGCCGCCGCCGGTCGGGCAGCGCACCACCACCGGCATCGGCACCCGCCGCCCGTACATGGTGACCGACTTGGACAGCAGGTTGAGCACCGCGTCGAAGGCCAGCCCGACGAAGTCGGAGAACATGATCTCCACGATGGCCTTGTCGCCGGCCAGGGCGAGCCCGCCCGCCACGCCGACGATGGTGTTCTCGCTCAGCGGCATGGCGTGCACCCGGTCGGGGAACCGGTCGGACAGCCCGCGGGTGGCCTTGAACGCGCCGCCGTACGGGTCGGTGATGTCCTCGCCCAGCACGTGCACGCCCGGGTCGTCGGCGAGCACGCCGTGCAGCGCCAAGTTCAGGTTCTCCGCCACCCTCATGCCGAACGCTCCCAGGTGCTCTGCGGGCGGGCGGAGACCTCGCCGGCCACCGCGTCCATCCTGGCCCAGACCGCGGGCTCGAGCCGCGCCGTCTGTTCCGGGTGGTCCCGGCGGTACCGCGGCAGCCAGTCGGCCGCCCGCACCCGGGCGATCTCCTCGTCCGTGCGGGTGTCGTCGCCCTTGCTGTGCGGGCCGATCCGGTGGGTGGCGAACTCCACCACCAGCGGCCGGTGCCCGGTGCGCACCTGCTCGACCAGCGGGGCCAGCTCGGTCCGGATCGCGGCGACGTCGACGGAGTCGATCCGGCGGTGCGCGACGCCGAACGCGGCGGCGCGCCCGGCGATGGTGCCGGCCATCTGCCGCGCGGTCGGCGTGGACTGGGCGATGCCGTTGTGCTCGACCACCACCAGGACCGGCAGGGCGTGCAGGGCGATGAGGTTGAGCGCCTCGTACACCGCACCCTCGCCCCAGGTGCCGTCCCCGATGTACACACAGGACAGTCCACCGTGGCCGGTGCGCTTGAGCTTCATGGCCACCCCGGCCGCCAGCGGCAGGCTCTCGCCCTGCACGCCGGTGGACAGGTACCCCTCCCGGTACAGGTGCTGGCTGCCGCCCACCCCGTGGCAGACACCGCCCTCGCGCCCCATGATCTCGGCGAGCAGCCCCTCCGGGTCGGCGAAGCGGGCCAGGTAGTGGCCGTGCCCGCGGTGGTTGCTGAACACGTGGTCGGCGTCGGTGAGCAGGCCCGAGATCGCCACCGCGACGTACTCCTGGCCCAGGCAGGTGTGCGTGGTGCCGTGCAGCAGGCCGGCCGAGAACAGCTCCAGCAGGCGTTGCTCGAAGTGCCGGATCAGCAGCAGCGACTCCAGGTCGGCATCGGCGAGTTCGGTCAGCCGCGGCTCGACGGCGACGGCGGTCATCTGGTCTCCCCCGTGGTCATCTGGTCTTTCCCCGTGGTTGGTGGGTCGCGCCGGCGCGCCAGCAGGCCGGCCGGTCGGGGCGACGCGTCCTGCCTGCGCCGCCGGCAGCGCCCGCCGGGCGTCGGCCGGGCTCTGCGCGGTCGGTCACTGGCCGGCCCGGATGGCGTCGACCACCCCACGGATCGTCGGCTGGTCGAGGAAGACCTCGAAGGCCACGTCGGCGCCGAGCTGCTTCTTGATCCGGGCGGCGATCTGGGTGATGACGAGCGAGTGGCCGCCGAGGTCGTACAGGTCGTCGTCCAGCCCGACGTACGGCATCCGCAGCACCTCCTGCCAGATCCGGCGCACCTGCTCGGTCACCTCGTCGCCCGTGTCCCCGGCGCCGGGCTCCGCCGCGCCGGCCGGTCCGGCCTGCGGCGTGACCGCGTCGCCGAGCGGCGCGAGCGGTTCGGCGGCGGCGAGCGGCGCGTC
>NZ_JBFAZW010000073.1:0-60917 GCF_040682015.1 Dactylosporangium sp. NPDC051485 | reverse complement strand
CCTGCCTAACGCCATCCCAGCAAACTACCCGAAATAGATCCAAAACGATGGCCGCCACGCCAGTGGCGGCCATCGTTTAACACCAGTCACCTAGCGCCTGTCCTGACATCGTGGAGGTGGAGTGTGACGGTGGAGATGACCCGGTTGGCGAACGAGTCGACGCAGTACCGCGCCGCTCGCGAGGAGCTGCGGCTGGCCGAGATCGACCTGATGCGCCAGCGCGAGCGGGTGGCCGAGTTGCGCCGCGGGCTGCCGACGGGGGCGGTGCTCGAAGATTATGTCTTCGAGGAAGGCCCGGCCGATCTGGCAGCCGGGGATGAGCCAGTCCGTCAGGTCAGGCTGAGCGAGCTGTTCAGCGGGACCGATCGGCCTTTGATCGTCTATCACTTCATGTACGGCAAGGCTCAGGACTCGCCGTGCCCGATGTGCACGATGTGGATCGACGGGTTCAACTCCGTGGTCGACCATGTGTCCCAGAACGCCGACTTCGTCGTCGTGGCCGCGGCCGACGTACCGACGTTGCGGTCCCACGCCAGGGCTCGAGGGTGGGATCGGCTCCGGCTGCTCAGCGCAGGCAGCGGCACGTTCAAGTACGACCTGGCCAGCGAGGACGAAGCGGGAGCCCAGGACTCGACCATCTCGGTCTTCACGCGGGACGCCGACGGGACGGTAAGGCACTTCTACACGGGCCATCCGTGGATGTCGGCCGACATCCGTGAGCGCGGCGTGGACCTGCACAGTCCGGTATGGCACCTGCTCGACCTGACGCCGGCGGGGCGGGGCGAGTGGTACCCCGAGCTGCGCTACGAGTAGATCGCGAGGCGCTGATCACGGAACTGGGTGAGCGCACCGGGTGGGACCAATTCCGGTCGACCAGCGCAGAGGGCGGTACCTGGGGAGAATCGGAGGTATGACCAACGACCTGGTGGCGTTCATCGAGGCGCGGCTTGCCGAGGACGAGTCGCTCGCCAGCATCATCTCGGCGGGCGCCTACGAGCCGCAGGTGTGGCGCGTCAAACCGGACCAGCCCGGCGGCTGGCGGGAGATCCAAGCGTTCGACGGCGCCGGTCTCGTGGGCCCGTCGCAGACGCACGACGCGGGAGGTGAGCTGGTAGCGGTCGTGCCGGGCACCCGCGACCAGCACATCCACATCACCCGTCACGATCCCGCCCGGGTGGTTCGCGAGGTGGCCGCCAAGAGAAGGCGGCTCGAGCGGCACAAGCCGGACTATGCCAGCGGTCATGTCGAGTACGGCCAGCACCACGAGGTGTACCGGCGCGATGACGGCAAGACGATCGAGGTGCTGGTGCAGGACGACGAACCGCGCCAGCCGAACTGGTGCCGGACCTGTGCCGAGCCCGCCCCATGCCGGGAGCTTCGCAACGACGCGTCGGTCTGGTCCGACCATCCCGACTACCCTGAGTGGGCCGTATGAGCGAAGGGTCGGGCGGGCTCAGGACGAGATCAGGTCGAACTCCTCCCAGGAGCCGATGGTCGGGCGGTTGGCGATCAGCGGCGCCGCGCCGGCGTCCGCGGCGGTGACGTACTGACCATTGGCGTTGGCCTTGAGCGAGACACTGCCGTCGGCGCTGTGGACGATCTGGAACTTCTCCCAGTCACCGACCGCGGCGCGGTTGGCGATGAGCGGGCTGTCGCCGCCGTTCTCGGCGGTCACGAACTGGTTGTTGGCGTGCGCGCGCAGGGCCACGTAGCCGTCACCCTGGTCAACGACGTCGAACTGCTCCCACTCGCCGACCGCGGAACGGTTCGCGATGAGCGCCGAGGACCCGGCGTCCTCCGCGGTCACGTACCGGCCGTTCGCGTGGGCACGCAGGCTGATCACCTGGGGGTTCAGGTCGAACTCCTCCCAGGAGCCGATGGTCGAGCGGTTGGCGATCAGCGGTGACATGCCGACGTTGGCGGCGGTGACGTACCGACCATTGGCATTGGCCTTGAGCGAGACACTGCCGTCGGCGTTGTGGACGATCTGGAACTTCTCCCACGGGCCGACCACAGAACGGTTCGCGATGAGCGGGCTGTCGCCGCCGTTCTCGGCGGTCACGAACTGGTTGTTGGCGTGCGCCCGCAGGGCCACGTAACCGTCACCCTGATCGAGGACGTCGAACTGCTCCCACAGACCGACCGCGGACCGGTTCGCGATCAGCGGGCTGCCGCCGCCGTCTTCCGCGGTCACGAACCGGCCGTTCACGTGGGCACGCAGGCTGATCACCCGGTCGGACGAGCCGACGAAGTCCATCCAGTTGACGTTGAACAGGGGTCCGGCCGTGTTCGCCGGGTTGCGGGCGACGAAGTACAGCTTTCCGCTGCCCGCCGGAGGGTTGGACAGGTTGACGGTGACGTCGGTGTAGGCCTGCCAGCCGCCGGTACTCGCAACGGTGGCCGAGCCGAGCAGCGTGCCCGTCGGGGAGTTCCAGCGGACTTCCGCGACGCCGCCGGCGGACCCCGACGACGCGCGCAGCCGGATCTGGTTGATGTTCGCCAGCGACGCGGGCGCGACGCTCCACCAGTCGCCGTCCTGGATGTACCCGATGTCGGCGCCGCCGCCCGCGCTGTCCGAGCCGGGTTCGACGGTGACGCCGGGGTTGTCGTTGCCCTTGCCGGTCGCGGTACGGCCGGTGCTGGAGAAGAACTCCGCCTGCTTGTGCTTCGGCTGCAGGACCACCTGGCTGCGCGTCGTGAGCGGGGCCGCGCCGCCGGGGCCGCCCTTGTCGGTGTAGGAGGCCTCGAGGACGTAGAAGGTGTTGTCGTCCTCCGAGTGCCCGCTCGACAGGGTCGTGGTGACCGTGCCGCTGCAACCCGTGTAGGCGTCGAGGGGGTGGCCGTGTGTGTCGTGGCCGAGGATCGCCTGCACCTTGACGTCGGCGCAGTTGATGCTCCCGTCCTCCGGGTCGGTCACCGTCACGGAGAAGTTGACCCGGTCGCCCCATTGGAAGAACCCGCCGTCGGGCGGCGCGTGCAACGTGACCGTCGGCGCGGTGTTGCCGACCGTGATCGCGACGCTGGCGGAACCGGTCTTGTTGCCGGCGTCGCGGACGGTGAGCACCGCCGTGTAGTTGCCGTTGGTGGTGTACGTGTGGCTGGGGTTCGGCGCGGTCGAGGTGCCGCCGTCGCCGAACGTCCAGTTGTAGGTGAGCCCTCCGTTCGGCGCGGACGAGCCGGCGCTGGAGAAGTTGACGGTCAGCGGGGCGTGGCCGTTGGTCCGGTCCGCGGACGCGTGCGCGACGGGCGATGCGCCGCCGTTGAGGTAGTCGATGCGGTAGATGCCGGAGTCGGTGTTGTCGCCGCCGTAGCCGGAGCCCCACTCGATCAGGTACAGCGCGCCGTCCGGGCCGAACTTGAAGTCCATCGGCTTGAGGAAGCTCAGCGAGCTCAGCAGCGGGTCGATCGACGCGACGCCCTTGCCGTCGGCGGTGAGCTGGAAGGTGTACATCTTGCTCGTGCCCCAGTCGGCGAACAGCGCGCGTCCGTCGAAGTACTGCGGCCACTTGCGGCTGGAGTTGAGGTTCGGGTCGTAGCGGTACACCGGGCCGGCCATCGGGGCGCCGCCGGACAGCTGCGGGAAGTGCGCCGGGTCGGCCGCGTAGTGGTAGTAGACGGTCGCCGGGATCGCGGGCGGGAGCTTCGTCAGGCCGGTGTTGTTGGGCGAGGTGTTCGTCGGGCCACCGGCGCAGTCGAACGGGGCACCGGACGTACCGCTGGCAAAGTCGTAGGCGACGTAAGGCTGGTTGGCGCCGATGCAGAACGGCCAGCCCCCATTCCGCGGTGTGCTCAGCAGGTCCCACTCGACGGTGTTCCCGGGGCCTCGCGCCGGGTTGGCGGCGTCGGCGTCGGGCCCGTAGTTGGCGACCATCGCGTAGCCGGTCTTCGGGTCGAGGCCCAGCCGGAACGGATTGCGCTCACCCATCATGTAGATCTCGGGGCGGGTCCGCGCGGTGCCGGGCGCGAAGAGGTTGCCGGCCGGGATCGTGTAGGTGCCGTTGGCCTCCGGGTGGATGCGCAACACCTTGCCCGACAGGCTGTTCGTATTGCCGGCCGAGCGCTCGGCGTCGAAGTTCGCCCGGCCGGGCCGCTGGTCGATCGGCGCGTATCCGTCGGAGGCGAACGGATTCGTGTTGTCCCCTGTGGACAGCCAGAGGTTACCGCTGGTCTTGTCGATAGCGAGGCCCGCGCCATGGTGGCAGCACTCGGCGCGCTGGACGGGCACGTCGAGGACGACCTTCTCGCTGCCCGGGTCGACGCTGTCGCCGTTGACCGTGAACCGGCTCAGCCGGTCGACGCTCGTGGCACTGGGCGAGTAGTAGAGGTACAGCCAATGGTTTTCGGCGAAGCCGGGGTCGAGCGCGATGCTCAGCAGGCCGCTCTCGTTCGCGGTGAACACGTCGAGGTGCGCCGAGAGCACGGTGCCGCCGCCGGGGCGGATGACCCGGACGTCACCGAGACGGTCCACATAGAACACCCGGCCGTCGGGGGCGATGTCGAGCATCATCGGGTTGGAGGTGCTGGTGTCGATCGGCACCTTCTGGAACGCGCTGTCCGGCGGCGGAGTCTCCGCGGCAACCGGCTTGGCACCGACAAACATCGACAGAAGGACCGCGCTGATCGCGGTCATCGCAGCACGACGCAACAAGAGATTCTCCCGCAAGCCCCCGAAATTGAGTCCACGATGGTCGGTCGCCTTTACTGCCGCATGCGCAACCGTCGACATCTCACCCAGGGATTCACACAGGTGAGATGGATGTGAGGCTGGCGTGGATCGCGGCGCCGCCCGATTCGGCGTAGCACCGCGACGGTACGACCCTCGGCGCGAGTCGTCTCGATCACAGTGCGCCGTGAAGGTCTGCGGCCTTGCGCAGGGTGTCGAGGTTGGTGACCGTCACGGTTCGGTAGCCCGTGACGATGGCGCCGTCGTGGCGGAAGTCGCGTAGCGCCTTCTGGACGGTTACTTCCGCGGCGCCGCACAGGCTCGCCAGCTCCGACTGGGTCAGCTCGAAGCCGATCTCCAGCCCTGCTGGCGTGCGGCGGCCGTAGGCCAGGGCCATCTTCACCAGGACCCGGGCGACCCGCACCTTGGCCGGGTACGCGGTGAACTCCACCCGGAACTGGTTGGCCCAGCGCAGACGGTCGGCGACCATGCCGGCCAGCGCGAGCGCCGCGGCCGGGTGGCGCGCCAGAAACGTCTGCAGGTGCGGGCGGCGTATGACGCTGTACGCCAGCGGCGTGCACGCGGTCACCGTGGCCGAGCGGGGGCGGTCGTTGAGGGCGGACATCTCGCCGACGAGGTCGCCGCCGACGCGGATCGCCAGGAGCGCTTCGGCGCCGTCGCTGGTCAGGGCGGTGACCTTCGAGATGCCGCCGTGCAGCAGGATGACGTGGTGCTCCAAGGCGCCTTGGTGGATCAGCACATCGCCGGGCTCGGCCCGCCGACGTGGGGCCATGGCTCGCAGTTCGTCACGCGCCGCCTCGGTCAGCCGGTGCAGATAGGTGCCGGGCGCCGCCCACCCGACCGTTGTCGCGTCCGCCACGTCCACCGGAAGTCACCCTTCGTGCATTGGGCATAGACACTCTGCCATATTCCTGCCGCGCCGCGCTGTCCCTAATGCGCCTGCAGGATGAGGTCGGCACACAGCCAGGCGAGCGAGCCTGCGGTCGACGCGGCGACCCACGGCAGGCTCGCCTGAATGTTGCGGTACTTCCGCATGGCGATGCCGGCGAGTAGCCCGGCCGCCGACCAGGCCTGATCTCGCAGCTCCTCGATCGGGATCGAGCCGGGCAGGCCCCGCCGCGCGGCGAGGACCGGCAGGGCGAAGCGGTTGCCGGACTGGTCCCCGGGCACGGCCAGCCGGGGTGCCAGGCACCGGCCGAGATGCCAGCCCGCGACCAAGGCGCCGACGGCGATCACCAACGCGAGGACGATCGCCCCGGCGGTGGCCAGGGCGCCGGCCCGCTCGGCGGTGGCCAGCAGCCCGGGCCGGTCGGCCACCAGCGCGGCGGGTCCGCCAAGGCCAGCCAGCAACAGGGAGGCCTTTGTGTCGGCATGCTCGATCGAGGCCTGCGCGGCAGCACGAGCCGCGTTCGCGGTCCGGAGATCTTCCAGCGGTCTCATAGCTGTATTGCAGCCCGGCCCGGGCCGGCCGATTGCCTCGAAATGCGGCTTCATCACCGGCGTGACAGGTTGCGGCCATGCCGTATTTCGACGGCTTCTCCAGCGGCTTTCATCGATATACAGAGAGAGCCGAGCAGAGAGGTGACGACAGTGCCCGAGCCGCCCCATCCCAGACGTTGCGTGATCGTCGCGGTTGACATCGAGCAGTACAGCCCCCGGGACAACCTGCGGCAGTACCGCGCCCAGCAGCTGTTTCAAGAGGTCATGACCGAGGCCGTCGCGAGCATCGGGCTCGACCGCGCGAGCTGGACGACGCAGCAGAGCGGCGACGGCGAGCTGGCGATTCTGCCGGCCGAGACGTCGGAGGTCAGCGTGGTGGCCGGCCTCGTGCCGGCGCTGGACCGGATCCTGCGCGAGCACAACCGCAGCCTGCTGCCCGAGGCGAAGGTCCGCGTGCGCGTCGCGATCCACCAGGGCCTGGTCCACCTGACCGGCGCCAACGGCTATCCGGGCGAGGCCGTCGTCGAGGTGTGCCGGCTGCTGGACGCCCAGCCCCTGCGGCGGGCGCTGACGGAGTTCCCGCGCTCCTCGGTCGCGCTCATCGTGTCGCGCAGCATCTTCCAGGACGTCGTCCGGCACGGGTACCACGGTCTGCGCCCCGATCGCTTCGCCCAGGTGCCGGTCGCGGTGAAGCAGCTGGTGACGGACGCCTGGATCTACGTGCCCGACGAGGACGCGAGCACCATCGCCTGGGAGCGGCCGGTCGCGCCCGACCCGCCGACGCCGGCAGCCGCGCAGGATCGGCCGGCCCGCACCGAAACGGGCTCCACGACGTACCACACCAGCAACAACACCAACCACGGCCCGACGGCGATCGGCTCGGGCGCCACAGCCATCGGCACCGTGTACGGTTCGTGGCGCCCGGAGGCCGAGCGATGAACGCCATCGAGGAGCCCGAGCCACGGGAGGACGTCCCCGAGCCGGACGATGTCGTGCGGTCGCTACCGGCCAACATGTTCAAGGCGTACGGCATTTCCGACAGCCAGTTCGTCGGGCCTGCGGCGATCGGAACCGGCTCCACATCCATCGGCACGCTCCTGAACCTTGCGGCCGGCTCCCGGGCCCCGCGCTTCGTCAACCAACCGCTCGACGGCGCCGAAGTGCTGAAGCTGGTCCACACCTACGCTCCGATCGACACCCCGGGGCGTCTGGTCGAGCGGCTCAGCCAGCGGCCGGTTGCGTACCTCAGCGGCCCGGCGGGCAGCGGGCGCACCACCGCCGCGCTCGTCGGGCTGGCCCGGGCCCACTCTCCGGATCGGATTACGCAGTTGCACCTGTTCGGGCAGGAGCCGATTCACGCGTACTTCTCCGAATCGGACCTGCTCCGGCCCGGCTACGGGCACATCGTCGAAGTGCCACATCGGGGCGAGCCAGCATCGTCGGAGCTGACGCAGCTGTCCATGCTCGCCCGACGGGCGCGGGCATCCGTCGTGTTCATCGGTACCGCCGGCGCCAACAATCGTCAGCTGGGCGACTACCACGTCGAGCACGTGCGTCCCGAGTCACCCGAGGTCTTCCTCGTATGGCTGGAACGGCGGCTGCGCGACCGGGGCGGCTGTGTCGGCGCATGCCAGGCGTGCGAGGGCGACTGCGTCCGGCTGTACGTCGAGCGCTGCCGGGCGGAGTGCGTCCAGTACCTGTCGGTGAGCACCATGACCGATGCGGTGCGGTTCGCGGGCGACTTCGCCGAGCACATGCCGGTCGGTGCGGTGGCGCGCGACGTCCTCGCCGATCGCGCCACGCTGCGCACCCGGGCGGCGAAGCTGCTCGAGGCCGCTGCGGTCATGGAGGGTTCCGGCCGGGAGGACTACCGCGCCCGCCGCCGCCTGGCGCAGCGTCGCCGCGCCGCCCGGCTCGCCTTCGCCGTGTTTCACGACTATCCGTTGACCATGGTGTTCCGGGCGACCACCGCCCTCATCGATCGACTCGACGAGGCCGCGGGACGGACCCGGACCGGACACACCGTGCTGGAGCACAGCCTCAAGGATCTGCTCGACGACATACGACTCGACCTGCCCGCCGGGCACGTGGGAACCGCCGGTGCGGCCCGGATCGCCCAGCTGCGCGAGCCCGGACTGATCCGCGGCCTGCTCGATGTCGCCTGGCATGAGTACGACACCGCGCGCGAGCCGCTGCTGCGGTGGCTCGACGACTTGACCGAGATCGGCGACGTGCTGCCCGTCGCGGTGGCCGCCGGGCTGCTGTGCGAGTACGACTTCGAACAAGTCCGCGACGGTCTGCTCGAAGGCTGGGCGGCGAGCAAGCACCGCGCCCGGCGGCAGGCCGCCGCCATCGCCTGCGAGCTCGCCGTCCACCACCCCGACCTCACACCGCGGGTCCTGGCGACCCTGTCCGGCTGGGTCGAGCTCTCGGGATACCGGCGCGACACCGCGGTTCGTGCCTATGCCTCCAACACCTTCCTGCGCGTGTACCCATTGGACGGGTTGACGGTGCTGGAGCGCGCGGCGCGCGACGACCTGCAGCGCACGAGCAACGCGATCCCCGCCGGCGTGCTGGGCATCTACGACACGCACGGCGCGGCGGTGGTGCGCAAACTCGTCGACTGGGCCGACTCCCCGATCGCGAACCTTCGCACCATGGCCAGCCGTTGCCTGGTGAGGCTCGCGGACGTGAGGAGTGACTCCAGCGGCGGGGCGGCGAACAGCGCCTGGCCGGCGCTCCTGCGGCAGACGACCACGGGCGAGGTCGCGCCGGCCGATCATGCTCGCCTCTGGCCGGGCGCGCTCCTGCAGCCGGCCACCGCGCGGCAGGCGTGGTCGGCGCTGGAGGGCTGGATCGCTCTTGCCGCCGACGATCCGGCCCTTGCCGAGGTGCTTCGCACGGTCCTCAGGCACGTCTTCCGCGATGGTCCGATCAACCGCCGAGCCGCCTTCTATCTGCGCTCCTTCTGGAAGCGCGCCATGCCGGACAACCCGTTTCTCGTCACCGTCGCCGACCTGCTGGAGGCACGATATGCCCGCTGAGATCTCCGTCGACCAAACCGGCTGGCAACGCTTTCGCGGGTTTCTCGCGCAGGTGTGGCGGCCGCCCGTCGCCGAGCGGGCCGGCGTCGCGGCGGAGCTGAGCGAGTGCCGGCCGTGCGCGCCGATCAGCCTGGCGGCGATGGGTGACGCCTTCGACTTCTCGGCGCGGCCGACGTTCACGTGGTACGGCCGAAGCCTGACCCAGGCCGAGTTCGAAGACCGCATCGAGCTGTACACCACCGACGCGCTGCACGCACTGCGGGCCCGCGCCGAGCGGATCGCCCGCGCCTTCGAGCCGCACCGCTCGCGCGAGCTGGAGCAGGAGCTCAACACCCGGATCCGCGCGAAGGACTGGGTGCTCGGCCCGGTCGGCGAGCAGCTCACCTGCCGGCCCGAGGTGCTCGTGCTGCCGGACCCGCGGGTCCGGGAGAGCCTGCAGCCCTACTGGCAGCGCCGCATCGAGATGCACACCGAACACGAGCTGGCGATGCGCCGGGCGGAGCTGACCCGCGAGCGCACGCAGGCGTGGTCGAGGGTCATGGCCGACCTGGAGGGCGACCCGCGCAGCCGGCACGCGGCATCGCTCGCCGAGCACGAGGCCTTCGCGCATGTGTTCGCGGACATGACGCAGGGGCGCAAGGACGAGCTGCTTCGGCTCATCGACCTGCTGGAGAAGGCCGGCCGCGGCTACAACGGGATCGGCCTGTACGAGTACGCCGAAGGGCTCGACGCCGCGCTCGCGGAGTACCGCAAGCGCGCCGGCGTCGATGACACCACCTGAATCACGTACTTGCGGCGCGGTTGATCGCCGCTTCTACCGCGCCGACCCGGTCCGCGAGCAGTCCGACCGCGCCGACCGCCCGGGTCATCGGGTCGTCCTCGGCGCCGCCGAGCGCCCGCGCGCGCAGGTACGCGGCCTTGACCTCGGTCCACCGCGCGGCCTGCGAGGGCGTCATCCGGCCGCGGAGCTCGGCCAGCTTGAGCAGGTTCGCCTCGGCGCCCGTGGTGAGGGTCTGCGCCTCGCCGACGTAGTGGTCGTCGATGGCGGCCTCCAGTTCGGCGTCGTTCATGACCGGCACGACCCGCCCGGCGAGCTTGTTCATGTTGCGGTACGAGCCCTGCAGCAGGAACGGCGGCTCGGTGCGCGACGCGTCGGCCTGTGCCGCGGAGGCGATGTACGCGCGGTTGTTCGCCAGCACCACCTCCTGCACCCGCAGGAGCTTGCGGAGCACGGACAGCATCTGGTCCACCTCGACCGGCGAGTACGGGTGGGCGAGCTGGTCCGGGCGCACCGTGTCGTCGCCGCGGGCCAGCCGGACCAGCAGCTCGACGTCGCCGCGGTCGCGGGTGGACAGCGGGGCGAGGACGGGGTTGGAGGTCAGCGCGTTCTCGATGTAGCTGAGCGCGAACAGCTCCTCCTTGCCGGTCAGGACGTCGCCGAGGTTCCACACGTCGGCACGGTTCGCCAGCATGTCCGGGATCCGGAAGCGCTGACCCGACTCGGTGTACGGGTTGCCGGCCATACACACGGCGAACCGCTTGCCGCGCAGGTCGTACGTGCGGGTCCGGCCGTTCCAGACGCCCTCCATCCGGCGCTGGGCGTCGCACAGGGAGATGAACTTCTGCAGCAGCTCCGGCGAGGTGTGCTGGATGTCGTCGAGGTACAGCAGGACGTTGTTGCCCATCTCGAGCGCAAAGTTGATCTTCTCGACCTCCTGGCGGGCGGTCGCGTTCGGCGCCTGGGCCGGGTCGACCGAGGTGACCAGGTGTCCGAGCGACGGGCCGTTCACCTTGACGAACACCAGCCCCAGGCGGTTGGCGACGTACTCCATGAGCGTCGTCTTGCCGTAGCCGGGCGGCGAGATGAGCAGGAGCAGACCCGCGCCCTCCAGCTGCCGGGCCAGGTTGTCGCCGATGAGGGGCAGGTACACCTCGTCGAGCAGCCGGTTGCGCACGAACGCGCTCATCACCTTCGGCTTGTACTCGTCGAGTCGCAGCCGCTCCCGCTCGCGGGTGGCCAGCTCGTTGCGGTGCCGCTGGTACTCGCGGAAGGCCGGAATCCGCTCGAGGCGGAACCGGCGGGTGCGGGCGAGCACCTCGTCGAGGCGCACTTCCATCCGGCGCCCGGCGATGCGCGGATGGGTGCCGAGCAGGCCCTCGACGGTCGCGGTGCGCACGGCGGAGGACTCGTGGCGCGGCAGGCCGGCGCCGCAGAGCACGATCGCGACCGCCTCGTCCAGGTCGCCGGCATCGAATCCGTCACCGGGACCGTCGACGGTGCCCGCGAAGGCGGCGAGCCACGCGTGGACGAGCTGGCGGCGCGCGGCGAGATCACCGTCGAGGGCGCGCAGGTCCTCGTTGAGCTCGTGGGTGGAACTCACCCGCCAGAACCGGTCGAGGAACGTCCGCGCGGCTGCGCTGGTGACGAACCCGAACGGCGCGCCGCTCAGCTCCTCGAACAGGTACTCACCGGCGAGACCGGATGAACCCACCGCCGCCTGCAGTTCGGCGCACAGCTCCCCCACCGCGTCCGAGCGGCCGAACGCGGCCCGGGCCCGGGCGAGCGAGCGCGCCCGCCGGGTCCAGGCCGCCTTGGCCTCGTCGTCGGCGCCGAACGTCCAGAACAGTTGCGCCGCCGCCCGGTCGGCCGCCGGGTAGCGCAGGAGGCCGGCGCCGGCGTGCAGGCGCAGCAGCGCGTCGAGGATCAGGGTCGCGTCGTGGTCGTGAACGCCGCGCTCGTACCCCTCTGCGTAACGGCTCTCGGCGGCGCGGCGTACGAGGTCGCGGAGGCCATCGCCGGTGGCGGCGGCCTGGTGGAGGGCATCCACATCGGCCGACGCGGCGTCGAGCACCGCGCAGGCCAGGTGCTCCGCGCGGTACACGTCAGGCGCCTCGGACACGAGCAGCTGTCCCCAGAAGGGACGGGCGGCGTTGATCACCGGGTCGTCGACCGGCGCGCGATAGTCGGTCGCCGTCACGGTGAACGCCAGCTCATCGCCGTGCGGGACGAGCGTGAGGTCGATCGCCTGGGTGTTGACGGCGAACTGGTGCCGGCCGAGGCGGATCACGTCGGCGGAGCCGCCGAACAGGTCGAGCCGGTCCCGCAGCATCCGGCCGGCCTCGAGCCGCGCCGCCTTGACCCGGCCCTCCAGCTCCTCGGCGCGGACCTGGTCGCCCAGCCCGCGCAGCTCGCCGGCGACGCCGCGCAGTTTCGCGACCATCGGGTCGGCCGCGAAGTACGTGTTGACGTCGTCGGGTGAGGTCATCGCGGCGACCCGGCGCTCGATGCTGCCGAGGATCCGCGCCGCGGACTCGGCCAGGCGGTCGGCGCGGCGGGAGCGCTCGTCGAGCAGCGCCTGCTTGCGGGAGGAGAACGCCTCGTAGACGTCGGTGCGCTTGTCGCCGAGCTGGGCGAGGAAGTCGTCGAACTCGCCGAACCGGGACTCGAGGTTCTCCAGCTGGAGCATCAGTCGCCCCAGCTGCTCGTCACATCGCTCGGGTGTGTCGGCGACCGCGAGCGCGCCGACGACCGCCTGGCCCAGCAGGGCGAACTCGGCGGCGAACTCGGCCCGGCCCTCGACGGCGAGCAGTTCGCGGCGGCGGGCGTCGAGGACGGCCCGGGCGCGGTTGACGCCGCCGAGGACCTCGCTGATCCGGTCCAGGATGCCGATGCGGACGGTGGCGTCGGCGATCTCCAGCGAGCCGACCACCTCGGTGACGAGCTGCAGCTCCTCGGCCTGCGCGGCCAGCCGCTCGCCGACCGGAGCGGCCTCGGCCACGGTACGGACCGCCCCGGCGTCGGCGACCAGGCGCTCCACGCCGGCGTGGTAGCCGGCGAAGGCGTCGTCGCGTTGCAGGAACGTCACCGCCCGCTTGGCGGCCGAGACGATCTCCTCGCCGAGGCGCGTCTCGAGCACAACGATCCGGTCGATGTCGACGTAGCGCAGCTCGCGCAGCGGGGCCAGGGAGCCCTGCGCGTGGCGGAGGCCGGCGAGGCGGCGCACCCAGGCGTCGGTGTCCACCGGCGCCTCGCCCTGGGAGCGGCGGATGAGCGACTCGATCCGCCCGGCCGCCTCGCCGAGGGCGGTGGCCGCCTGCTCGATGAGCGCCTGCACCCGCTCGAACTCGGCCAGGACCTGCTCGGCGGTGTTGCGCAGCTCGGCGAGGGGGCCGCGCAGGTCGCCGAGCTCCGGTTCGCCGAGCCAGTGGTAGTGGTCGAACGTGCGGACGCACGCGGCGATGATCGCCTCGAAGACCGGCGCCGACGGGCCCATCTCGGCGACCATGCGGGCCACCGACAGGCAGTCGGAGATGCCGCGGACCAGATCGGCGTTGCCCACCCGGTCCAGCGGCCCGGTCCCGACGGGCTGTGCCGCGGCGTAGGTGTCCGACAGGTACGGCGTCTGCCACACCTGCATGGTGTGGACCCGGGTCGGCTCCTCGGACATGGCCCGGAAGACCACCAGGGTCCCGTCGTCGAACAGGGAGTAGCCGTGGCAGACGAGCGGGTTCTCGACCGCCTTGCGGATGACGTTGTAGGGCAGCAGCAGCGATCGCCCCTCGGCGCGGGCGTGGAAGACGTAGAGCACGTCCTCGCCGTTGGTCGACCGGATGACGCGCTCGAACTCGAGGTCGGCCACGTCGGTGTCGAACGTCCGCGCGACGCCGGTGGCCAGGTAGTAGCCGCCCGGGAAGATCAGGCCCTGGTCCTCCGGCAGCCGCTGGCAGCCCTGGCCGATCCCATCGAGCCGGACGACCCCCCGGGTTCGGGTGTTGAAGACCAGAAACCTGAAGACCGTTTCCTTGTACGGCCGGATGCGCAACAGCACGAGCGGACCGACGCGGGCGTAGCTGACATCGGCGTCGGCGAGGCTCTGCAGCGGCTCGTCGACCGGCTCGCGGTAGATGCCCTCGCCCGTCTCGGTGTTGTTCTCGACCTTGACGGTGAGGTCACCGCCGACGGTCTCGACGAACACCACGTCCTCGATGGAGATGTGCGGGTGCCGGCCGAGGACGTGGTGCTCCCGGCCGACCGGAATCCACTCGAAGTCGTGCGACGGCGGGAACACGTGGTCGCGTTCGCCGCGGTTGTCCACATAGGACACATTGCCGGTCTCATTGGGCCTGCCGGGGGCCACGGCCCAGCGCAGCACCTTGATGTCGTCGGTGCGCGGGCCGGTCTGGAAGACGGCGAGGAGCTTCCCGTCGAGCCGGCGCAGCTGCAGCAGCCGGGTGTCGCGGTAGTACTTGTACACCTCGCCGAACTCGCGCAGCAGCCGCGGGTCGTGCAGCAGGCCGGACAGGTCGTCCGGGGACGGCTTGTCGAACCGGAACGCGTCGCCGTCGCGGCTGAACCGGTGCAGCGAGAACACGTCGTCGACGGTCGTCTCCGGCTTGAGGCCGATGAACACGTTGTACCCGAACAGCATCAGCCCGCCGACGGACACGATGTCGCGCGGGACGCAGTTGTGCTCGGTGCGGATGCGCTCGGTGCCGAGCAGGCGCAGCTCGGTGCCGCCGAACACCTCGGTCCGCCGCGCGTTGAGGGCCTCGGCCCGGCGGGTCAGCTCGGCCGCCTGTGCGGCGAGCCGGTCGCGCAGCACCTCGTAGGTGCCGGCGTCCAGGCTCGCCGCGGCGGGTGCCGCCGTCTCGACGGTCACCGCGTGGCCGCCGCCAGCGCCGCGACCGGCTTCTCGGCGATGCCGAGCTCGCGGGCCGCGTCGAGCAGCTCACGCAGCTTGTCCCGGTCGGGGCCGCCACGCTGGATCTGCTGGACCAGGAAGGCGGACAGCGTCAGGTTGGAGACGTCGGCGGTGCTGAACGAGCCGATCAGCCGCCCGAGGTCGCCGGCCAGGTCGCCGTCGCCGTTGAGGTAGGAGGCGCCGACGGCCTGCACGACGTCGGAGTGCTGGACGAAACCGTCGACGCTCTTGCCCAGGCTGATCGAGCCGAGCAGCTTGTCGAAGAAGACGGTGTCGCCGCCGACGATGTCGATGTTCGCCTTCTCCAGGCCGGCGGCCAGGACGATCGCCTGCTGCTCGGCGACCTGCCGGTGCACGTCGATGCCGGCGAGACGGATCTCCTTCTCCATCTCCAGGCGCAGGCGGTACTCCTCGTGCCCGCGGGTCGCATCGTCCATCGCGGCGAGCGCGGCGGCCTTCTCCGTGAGGCCGTCGGCCTCGCCCTTGAGCTTGTCGCGCAGCGCGTCGGCGTGGGCGGCGCCCTTCTCCCGCTCGACGGCGGCCTCGGCGAGGCCCGCCTTCTCGATCGTCTCCGCGTTCGCGACCGCCTTCTCGCGCTCGACCACCGCCTCGGCCCGGCCGATCTTCTCGATCGCCTCGGCGTTGCGCTCGCGGACCTGCACGTCGGCGAGGCCGGCCGCGGCCGCCTCGGCCTGCACGCCCTCGGCCAGGCGGATCTTGGCGCGGGCCTCCAGCTCGGCGGCCTGCTGCCGGGCCTCGGCGAGCACCAGCTCCTCGCGGGCCTTGAACTTGGCGGCCTGCTCGGCCGCCTCGGCCGCCTTGATGCCCTTGACCAGGTTCTCCTGCGCCTCCGCCTCGGCCTGGATGACGACGGCCTCGCGGGTGCGCTCGGCCTCCTCGACGACGCGGAGCCGCTTGATCTGCTCCTCCTGCTCGGCGACGGTGCGCTCGACCGCGATCCGCTCCCGGATCACCTCCGCGATGGCCCGCTTCTCCCCCTCGACCTCCTTGTCCTTGGAGATCGTGCTCAGCTCGGTCTCCCGCTGGCGGGCGATGACCTCGAGCATGCGGTCCTTCTCGATGCGCTCCGACTCGATCGCGATGACCCGCTCGCGGTTCTTCTCGGCGACGGCGATCTCCCGCCGCTTGTTCTCGTGCTGGACGCCGACCTGCTCGTCGGTGCGGATCTCGGCGGTCGACGACTTGAGCCGCTCCTCGGCGCGGACCCGGGCGGTCTCCGCCTCCTCGCGCGCCCGCATGGTGGCGACCTCCCGCTCCTGCTTGATCTCCGCCTCGGCCTGGCGGCGCTCCAGTTCGAGGACCGCCTCGCGGGCGTCGACGTCCTGGCGCTTGATCTCCTTCTCCTCGTTGCGCCGGAACTCGTTGGTCCGCACATGCTCGATCGCGGTCAGCTCGGTGATCTTCCGGATGCCCTGCGCGTCGAGGATGTTGGCATTGTCGAGGTGGCTCAGCGGCGTCTGCTCGAGGAAGTCGATCGCGGCGTCCTCGAGGCTGTAACCGTTGAGGTCGGTGCCGATCACCCGGATGATCTGGTCGCGGAACTCGTCGCGCTTGGTGTACAGGTCGACGAAGTCCAGCTGCTTGCCGACGGTCTTGAGCGCCTCGGAGAACTTCGCGTTGAACAGCTCCTGCAGCGTCTCCTGGTCGCTGGCCCGGGCCGTGCCGATCGCCTGGGCGACCTTGATGACGTCCTCGGCGGTCTTGTTGACCCGCACGAAGAACGTGATCCGGATGTCGGCGCGAATGTTGTCGCGGCAGATCAGCCCTTCCCGGCCGGTCCGTTCGATCTCGATCGTCTTCACCGAGATGTCCATGACCTCGGCCTTGTGCAGGACGGGCAGGACGACGGCGCCGGTGAACGTGACGTCGACCGTGCGGACCTTGGAGATGATCAGCGCCTTGCCCTGCTCGATCTTGCGAAACAGCCGGGTGACGGCGAACAGCACACCGACCGCGATGAGCACGGCCACGCCGAGCACGACGAGGAAGCCGGTGGTGATGACGGTCATGAGAGCTCCCTCTGTCCGGGGGTGGGACCAGTAGGTGCGGGAACGACCCAGAAGAACTCGCCGTCCGGGTCGTATTCGTAGATCACCGCCGGGCTGCCCGCGGTGAAAGTATCGGTGCCGGTCTGGCGGACCTGCACGATCGCGCTGGAGCCGTCGGCGGCGGTGACCTCGGCCTGGCCGAACGTCTCGGTGACGGAGCCGGTGCGGATGACGCACGTGCGCCCCACGAACGCGGTGCGGGAGTCGCCGCTCGTCGCCGGGAAGAGCCGCCGCAGGGGTACCACGAGCACCCGGGCCACCAGCCACGCGACGACGAGGGCGACCACCAGCACGACCACGCCCAGCAGCGCGCCGTCGGCGACGGTCGAGCCGGCCAGGCTGACGAACCAGGCGACCAGCACGAGCACCGACAGCCCTACCGTGGCCGGCACTCCGCCCAGGCCGACGCTGCCCAGGAAGCCACCGAAGCCGCCGGCCGCGCCGCCGTCGACGACGTCGGCGTCGAGCGAGTCGGCATCGGCACCGCCGAAGAGGACGATCAGCCAGTACGCGATGACGACGACGAGCAGGGAGGTGAACAGGACCGTAGGGAACTCGAGAACCGCATTGAGAAATTCACCCATCGCGCTGCTTCGTCCCCCTCCCTCGCTAGCTAAGATCTTGACAGGTGTCGTCAAGACCCACTTGTCCGCGCGACGCGGGGCCTTTTCCGGGGTTACGAAGAGTCCGGGTCGCGTCTGCGGACGCAACCCGGACTCTTGTCGTCACAACGCGCTGCCGGCCCTCAGTAACCGTGCCGCCGATTCCATCTCGAGATGTACATCGCGTAGGCAATGTTGCCCAGACCGGCGGTGCACAGGAACAGCACCACGTGCATGGCTGCCGATTGACGCCGGCGCCGGCCCAGCCCCGCGACGACCGCCGTGGCGGTGTTGTTCACGATGATCTGGGGCGGGAGCTGTTGCGGCGCGGCGCCGTACCAGCCTGCCTGCGGGTGCGGCTGGGGGGCGTAGGCCTGCGGCGGGTACCCGGGCGGCGGCGGGTAACCCTGGACGGGCGCGCCTGGCGGCTGCTGAGCCGCGTAGGGCGGCGCCGGAGGAGCCGGATATGTATTCGCGTACTGATTCTGGTATGGGGTCGCCGGCGGCGCGAAGGGCGGCGAAGAAGGATCGGGTTGGGGGTTCTGCGGTACCGATGTGCCGTTGTCTATCAAGTTCGTGCGCTCCAGGACGGACCAGATAAGTGGCTTTCCGCAACCGAGGTTCGGCACGGACGACAACTATGGCATCGCCACTCGGCCGGACGACATCCTCCGGTCGGATCGCAATGGACAATCCGCGTATCCGCATGAGGTGAAACGCCATATGGCTTTCAGCCTGGTGTCGCCTGCGCGAGCCAACCGCAGATCGCGCCGCAACGCGCCGGAATGGCAGCCCCGAAGACCTCTAGGCCGCAGCGTTGTGGTGGAACTCGACGCGGGGGCGACGGCCATCGGCAAAAAGGGCACAATAAAAGACCTACGAGGCGATTTTCGCTTCACCAGTGTTACCTGGGTCAGGTAGCGGAATCGTCTTCCAACCTCTCGGCCTTGGACTTTCCCGCTCGTCTCGTAGGTCCACATCCGAAATTACTCCCCCGGGAAGGGGAGCGGGGGTGAGCCGGGGGGTGATCGTGCGCGATCGGGTGGGCGGCGCGAAAAGGGTGAGGCGAGTTGAGGGTGCCATGGCGGGCAGCAGGTATCCGGTGGTGCTCAAACCCGCACACGCAGAGTGCTGCGGGCCGCAAGGTCGTCGCCCATCGGTACGAGGGACGGTGGATGCAGTCGCCCACACACCCCGTTGAACAGGTGATCACGATGACGACCACGACGTTCCAGGTTGATCCGGTCCTGTGCATGGCGCTGTTCGTCTCCGACACGTCCAAGTACAGCGACCTGGACAACGCCACCGTTCGTGAGACGGTTGACCGCACGCTCGAGCGGCTCGGGCCGGACGAGTGCTACGCCCGCGCCGCCGAGGTGTTCGGGGATCGGCCCGAGATCGCCGCCGACCGCATGCAGTGGGCGCGTGAGCTGTGCAACCGCGCGATGGCGCCCGCGCTGGCCGGTTGATGATCCCGGTGCGGCCCGGTGGCGCTCAGCGCTCTTGGAGTACCGAGAGGACGTTGCCGGCCGGGTCGGCGAACCAGGCGATGAACGGGCCGCCGCCGCGGAACACGCCGCGGTCGTCCTGTTCGAAGCCCTCGTAGCGGGTCATCGCGACGCCCTTCGCGGCCAGCTCGTCGACCGTCGCGTCGATGTCGTCGACCGGGAAGTTCAGGATGGTGTACGTCGCCGGGGTGTGGTCCGGTTTCGGGTAGACGATCACGGTGCCGCCCGTGGCCAGGTGCAACGTGAGGATGCCGTTCTGCTCGGTCACGTCGAGGCCGAGCGTGTCGCCGTAGAAGGTCTTGGCGGCGGCGACGTCCGGCACCGCGAAGCCGCTGAACGCCTTGGTCTTGGCGAACATCTGTGCCTCCCCCCGCACGGCCGGGTGGCCGCGCTTCACGGTCCATTCTGCCCCCAACACACCGGCCCAACCCGAGGCAACGACACAAGGGGCGTCAGCCGAGGGCGCGGTCGAGGTTGAACGCGGCGCTGATCAGCGCGAAGTGCGTGAACGCCTGCGGGAAGTTGCCCTGCTGCTCGCCGGTGCGGGCGATCTGTTCGGCGTACAGGCCGAGATGGTTGGCGTAGGTGAGCATCTTCTCGAAGGCCAGCCGCGCCTCGTCGAGCCGGCCCGCGCGGGTGAGCGCCTCGACGTACCAGAACGAGCAGATGGAGAAGGTGCCCTCCTCCCCGTGCAGGCCGTCCTGGCCGCTCGTGGGGTCGTAGCGGTACACCAGGGAATCGGAAACCAGCTCAGCGCCGAGTGCGTCCAGGGTGGCGAGCCACTTCGGGTCGGTGGGGGCGATGAACTTGGTCAGGGGCATCATCAAAAGCGCGGCGTCGAGGACGTCGTTGTCCTCCTGCTGGACGAAGGCCCGCCGCGCCGGGGACCAGCCGCGGCGCATGATGTGCCGGTAGATCTCGTCGCGGGCCCGCCCCCAGTGCAGGAGGTTCGCCGGCAGGCCCCGGCGGCTGGCCATCCGCATGGCGCGCTCGATCGCCACCCAGCACATCAGCCTCGAGTACAGGAAGTTCCGCCGCCCGCCGCGGGTCTCCCAGATTCCCTCGTCCGGCTGGTTCCAGTGGTCGCAGACCCAGTCCACGATGGCGCAGACCGCGTCCCACTGGTCGCTGGAGATCGGGCGTCCCCACTTGTCGTAGAGGTACACCGAGTCGATGAGCGCCCCGTAGATGTCGAGCTGGAGCTGGTCGGCGGCGGCGTTGCCGATGCGCACTGGCGCGGAGCCCCGGTAGCCGTCCAGGTGCTCCAGCTCGAACTCGGGCAGGTCGGTGCGTCCGTCGATGCCGTACATGATCTGCAGCGGCCCGGATGCACTGTCGCCGCGCCGGGCGATGCGATCGGCCAGGAACGTCATGAAGGCCTCGGCCTCGCCGGTGAAACCCAGTCGCAGCAGCGCGTAGGCGCAGAAGGCGGCGTCGCGGATCCACACGTACCGGTAGTCCCAGTTGCGCTCGCCGCCGATCCGCTCGGGCAGGCTGGTCGTCGGCGCGGCCACGATCGCGCCGGTCGGGGCGTAGGTGAGCAGCTTGAGGGTCAGCGCGGAGCGATGGACGGTCTCGCGCCAGCGGCCGCGGTACCGCGAGGCGGACAGCCACCGCCGCCAGAACGCGACCGTGGCGTTGAACTCGGCCTCGGCCTCGGCGTGCGGGCACCCGCGCGGCATGACGTCGTCGCCGACCCGGTCGAGGGCGAAGACCGCGGACTCGCCTTCCAGGAGCTTGAACGTCGCCGTCGCGTCCAAGGCCTCGTGCTCCACCGGCACCGTGGCGGTCAGCGCCAGCGCGAGGCCGGCGGACTCGAAGCGGGTCTGGCCGGCGTGCCACCCCACGGTGTGCGGCTGCCGCGCGTAGTCGAACCGGGGGGCCACCCGCGCCCGGAACGGCATCGTGCCGCGCACGCACAGGACGCGCCGGATCAGCCGGTGGCGGCCGGAGTCGGCCGAGTCGCCGGTGATCGGCATGAAGTCCTGCACCTCGCCCACCCCCTCCTCGGTGAAGAAGCGGGTGATCAGCACGTTGGTGTCGGGGAAGTAGAACTGCTTGGTCGTCGCCGGTGCGTCGGCGGCGAGCTCGAAGAACCCGCCCCGGTCGGCGTCGAGGATCGAGGCGAACACGCTCGGGGCGTCGAAGCGGGGACAGCAGTACCAGTCGATGGTGCCGTTGGTGCCCACCAGGGCCACCGTGCGCAGGTCGCCGATCAGGCCGTGCTCGGCGATCGGCAGGTAGTCCGGCTCTTGCCTGCCGCTCATGACATGTCCGCTTCCCCGTTGCGACCCCGCCTAACTCGGCTTTTGTGGGGCCCGGGTGTACGGGGGTAACAGGGTAGACAAACAGCGTGCGATTCGGGAGGCACTGCGATGTCCGTACAGCTCAATCACACGATTGTCGCGGCCCGTGACAAGGAGACGTCGGCCAAGTTCCTGGCAGCGATGTTGGACGTGCCGGTGGGTCCTCGCTTCGGCCCGTTCGTCCCGGTCGAGGTGAGCAATGGCGTCACCCTGGACTTCGCCGATATCGGCGACCGGCCCATCACCGCTCAGCACTATGCGTTTCTGGTCTCGGAGAACGAGTTCGACGCCATTTTCGGTCGGATCAAGGAGGCCGGGGTGGCCTACTTCGCCGATCCGCACCACGATCAGCCGCTGAAGATCAACCATCGCGACGGCGGCCGCGGCGTGTACTTCGACGATCCGAACGGGCACAACCTGGAGATCCTCACGCGTCCGTACGGCAGCGGCCCCTGATCCCGGGCGGAACCACGGCGGTGCGGCTCCCCCGGCTCGCCGTTGGCGGGCGGAGGAGCGGCACCGGGGAAGGGGTCGCAGCCGTCAAGGCGACAGGCTCTTGGCCTGCCGGGTGGTGAGCGCGAACAGGTCGCCGCGGTAGAGCTGGCACTGCGTCCCGACGCGGACCTCGAACATCGCGACGCCTTGACCGCATTGGTACGACTCGGCCTCCGGCAGGGTCATGGGGCGCACCGTCACGGTGGCGTCCGGAGGCAGCTCGATCAGGACCCGCTCCTGGTACGGCCGCACGATCGCCAGGCGCCCGCGCCGCCGTACCACCCAGCCCTCCATCGCCAGCACGTCCATCGCGTCCCGGACCGTGTCGCGGCTGCACCCGAACGATCTGGCGATGCTCGCCTCGCTCGGCAGCCGGGCCCCGGGCGGATAGCGCTCCATGGCGAGCTGCTCGCGTAGCGCATCGGCAACGTCGCGAAACCCGACCTGACGTGGAACCAGTTCGCCCATGGCAGGAGAGTATAGCCTTGTGGCCCTGTGGTGTGAAGTACAGGGAAGGTCGGCTCCTCGTCGGCAGGGCCGTAGCGCAGAGGTCGTCGCATCCGACTCCGGATCGGAAGGACGCCGGTTCGAATCCGGCCGGCGCTGCCCCCGCAACCACCGCCCTGCAGCAGCGCCGTGTCAGTGGGTATCGGGGTCGGCGCGTTGCCGGCCCGTCTCGAGCTCCCAGGCCGACAGCTGCTCGCTCAGCGCCTTCATCAGCTCGAAAACCTGCTGCGGAGGGATGCGCACCCTCGACACGACCCGCGCCGGAAGATGCACGAACTGGTTTCCCGCCTCGTCCTCGCCCAGGCCCGGAGGTGCGGTGAACACCGAGAAGTCCAGGATGAAACCGTCCGGCTGGTGCCAGAGGTTGACGAAGTTCGCGTACACCCCGGCCTCGATCTCGGGCGGGATGTTGAACAAGATGCGCGGTGGCGTTCCTTCGGGCAGCGGTTGCGTCATGTGAACGCACAGTAGCCCGGTACGGCACGAAAAACCGGCCGCCCCGAAACGGGACGGCCGGCCGCTGGAGGGGTCGGGATCTACTGCGCTCCCGCAGACGTGCCACCCGCCATGCGCAGCAGATCGAGGGCCTCGTCCAGCTCCTGCTCGCTCAGCCTGCCGCGCTCGACGTGGCCACGCTCGACGACGACCTCGCGGATCGTCTTGTTCTCGTGCAGGGCCTGCTTGGCGACGGCGGCGGCCTCCTCGTAGCCCAGGTGGCGGTTCAGGGGGGTGACGATCGAGGGGGAGCCGGCCGCGTACGCCGCCAGGACCTCCTCGTTGGCGGCCAGGCCGTCGATGCAGCGCCGGGCGAACAGGCGGGCCACGTTCGACAGCAGGGCGATGGACTCCAGCAGGTTGTCGGCGATCACCGGGAGCATCACGTTGAGCTCGAAGTCGCCCTGGGTGCCGGCGAAGGCGACCGCGGCGTCGTTGCCGATGACCTGGGCGACGACCTGGCGCACGGCCTCGGGGATGACCGGGTTGACCTTGCCGGGCATGATCGAGGAGCCGGGCTGGAGGTCGGGGATGGCCAGCTCGCGAAGGCCGGCGCGCGGGCCCGAGCCCATCCAGCGGATGTCGTTGGCGATCTTGTACAGGCCGGCGGCGATGGTTCGCAGTACACCCGAGGCCTCGACCAGTGCGTCGCGGGCGCCCTGCGCCTCGAAGTGGTTGCGGGCCTCGGTGAGCGGCAGGCCGGTCGCCTCGGCGAGGCGGGCCACGACCCGGGGCGCGAAGCCGGGCGGGGTGTTCAGGCCGGTGCCCACGGCGGTGCCGCCCAGGGGCAGCTCGGCCACCCGGGGCAGGACGGCGGCGATGCGGTCGGCGCCGTAGCGCACCTGGGCCGCGTAGCCGGAGAACTCCTGGCCGAGGGTGACCGGGGTGGCGTCCATGAGGTGGGTGCGGCCCGCCTTGACCACGCCGGCGAACTCCTCGGCCTTGCGTTGCAGCGCCTCCGACAGCAACAGCAGCGCCGGGCTGAGCGAGGTCGAAAGCTCCGCGGCGGCGGCGACGTGGATGGCCGTCGGGAAGACGTCGTTGGACGACTGCGAGGCGTTCACGTGGTCGTTCGGGTGCACCGGGCGGTCCAGCGCGCGGCTGGCCAGGGTGGCGACGACCTCGTTGACGTTCATGTTGGTCGAGGTGCCCGAGCCGGTCTGGAAGACGTCGATCGGGAACTGGTCGTCGGCCTCACCCGCGGCCACCCGGTCGGCGGCGGCGCCGATCGCGGCCGCGACGCCGGGCTCCACGACGCCCAGCTCGCCGTTGACCGCGGCGGCGGCCGCCTTGATCCGGGCCAGGGCGCGGATCAGCGCCGGGGGCAGTCGCCGGCCCGAGATCGGGAAGTTCTCCACCGCCCGTTGGGTCTGCGCCCGCCACAAGGCCTCGGCGGGGACGCGCACCTCGCCCATCGTGTCGTGCTCCACGCGGTACTCCATGAAGCAAATATGCCCCGAATGTCACCGCGTAAGGGCGGTGAGATCCGTCGCTCCCATCGACGTGAACAGCGCCACGGCCTCGTCCGTGCGGCCCAGGCCGGCCAGGGCGCGGGCCTTCTCGTAGAGGTCTCCGGTGCGGGAGGCCTTGGCGTAGGCCTCGCGGTTGAGCCGCAGGGCCTCGTCGTGGCGGCCGGCCGCGCGCAGCGTGAGGGCCAGGTCGTTGGCGACCAGGCACTGGCCGGAGACGTCGGCCACGTGCTCCATCTGCTCGCGGGCCGCGCGCTGACAGGCGATCGCGTCGGACAGGCGGCCGCTGAGGCGGTAGGCGGTGCCGAGCTTGCTCAGCGTCTCGGCGCTGCCGTACTGGTTGACCGTGTCCCGCTTGAGCGCGAGCGCGCGGCGCAGCAGGGCGGTCGCCGTGGTGAGGTGACCCAGGTGCAGGTGCACCAGGCCGAGCTCGCCGATCATGATGGCCGTGGCCCGGAGGTTGTCGATGCGCCGGGCCACGGCCAGGCCCAGCCGGTTGGCGGCCAGCGCCTGCTGGTAGTCGCCGGCCTGGGTGTACCCGATGGCCAGGGTGCTGTGCAGCTTGAACTGCAGGATCGGCGGCACTTCGTCCATGCGCACCGCGGCGGCCGCCTCGGCCGAGGCGAGGCCCTCCGGGTACTGGCCCAGCCGGACGTGCAGCATGGCCAGGTTGGTCAGCGCGGTGCCGACCAGCCGCGGTATGTTCCCCCGCTCGGCGATGCGGATGACCGCGTGCAGCGTGGTGAGGGCGTCGGGGAGGCGGCCCATCCGGAAGTACACGGCGGCCAGGTAGTTGCGCGACTCCGCCTCCAGCTCGGGGTCGGCCAGGGCCGCGGCCGCCGCGATCGCACGCTCGTACAGGTCGAGCTGGTGCTCGCCGAAGCCGAAGCCGAACAGGAACGGCGACACGGCGCGGGTCAGCAGGCAGGTGTGCCGGTGGCGGCTGGCGTCGGCGGCCAGGCGGGTCACGCCGAGCACGTTGGGCAGCTCCCGCTCCAGCCAGCGGCGGGACTCGGCGGGGCTGTCGAAGGCCGGCGCGGTCGGCGGCGGGGTCTCCAGGCGCAGCACCGAGCGGGTGTCGCCGAGCTCCATGTACTGGGTGGCGGAGAGCACCGAGTACAGATAGTGGTCGAGTAGTCGCTCGACGGCGTCGGCGTCGGGCGGGGCCAGCCGGGCCGCGAAGTCTCGCAGGAGGTCGTGCAGCCGGTACCGCCCGGCCGCCGGCGCCTCGACCAGGTGCACGTCGACGAGCTCCTCCAGCAGCTCCTCGGCCTCGTCGACGGCCATCCCGGCCAGCGCCGCGGCCGCCGCCGACTCAAAGTCGCCCGGGGGGTGAAGACCCAGGAGCGCGAAAAGCTTCTGCAGCGGTACGGCCAAATGCTGGAACGACAGCGTGAACGCGGCCGCCACCGTGCGCCCGTCGACGGCGAGCTCGCCCAGGCGCCGCTCGGCGATGCGCAGCCGCGCGGCCAGGTCGGCGACCGTCCAGGTCGGCCGGTGCTGCAGGCGGGCGCCGGCCAGCCGGACGGCCAGCGGGAGGCGCCCGCACAGCTCGGCCACCTCGATCGTGCGGGCCGGGTCGGTGTACGCGCGCTCGCCCACGGTCCGGCGCAGCAGCTCGACGGCGTCGTCCAGCGGCAGCACGTCGAGGGAGACCGTCTGCGCCCCGTCGAGGCCGCCGAGGCGCCGGCGGCTGGTGATGACCACGCCGGTGTGCGCGGTGCCGGGCAGCATCGGCAGCACCTGGGCGGTGTCGAGGGCGTTGTCCAGCAGTACCAGCACCTGCCGGTCGGCGAGCTCGGTGCGCCAGAGCACGGCGCGGTCGTCGAGGCCGAGCGGCACCTGCTCGGCCGACACCCCGAGCTGGCGCAGCAGGGCGCCGAGGGCCTCACCCGGGTCGAGCGGGGCGCGTTCGCTGTGGCCGCGCAGGTCGAGGTACAGCTGGCCGTCGGGGTAACGATCGGCGGCGGCGTGCGCGACCCGCACGGCGAGCGTGGTCTTGCCGGTGCCGGCCATGCCGTCGATCGCGATGACCTCGGGCCGCTCGTCGCGCAGCTGCCCGACCAGCCGCTTGACCAGCTCGGCCCGGCCGGCGAAGTCGGCCACGTCGCGGGGCAGGCAACGGGCGGCCCGCCGGCCCAGCGCCCGCGGCGGCTGCGGCAGCAGCAGCTCGGCGTCGCCGTTGAGGATGCGCCGGTGCAGCTCGACCAGCTCGGTCCCGGGCTCGATGCCGAGCTCCTCGGCCAGCAGCGCCCGGCCGCGGCGGAACACGGCCAGCGCGTCGGCCCGCCGGCCGGTGCGGGCCAGCGCGGTCATCAGGTGGCCGCGGAACTGCTCGTGGTGCGGGTAGCGCTCGACCAGGTCGGCCACCTCGGCCAGGATCTCCTCGGCCAGGTCGAGCCGCAGCTCCACGTCGAGGCAGAAGGCCATGGCGGCGGTCCACTGCTCCTCGAGGTGCGCGGCCGCGGCCCGGACCACGTCGGAGTCGACGTCGGTCAGCGGCCGCCCCCGCCACAGCGCCAGCGCGGCCCGCAGCTCGTCGCGGCCGCGGGGCAGGTCACCGTCGGCCGCCGCGGCCCGCCCGCGCTCGACCCGGGCCGCGAACAGGGCGGCGTCGAGATCGTCGGGGCCGACCTTGATGCGGTACCCGGCCGGCTCGGTGACCACCAGGTCCTCCGGCAGCCCGGCCTTGCGCAGCAGCTGGCGCAGCCGCGACACGCAGCTGTGCACCTGGGCCCGCGCGGTCGGCGGCGGGCTGGTGTCCCACAGGGCAGCGATGACCTGCTGCACGGGCACCAGCTGACCCTCGCGCAGCAACAGCAGCGCGAGCAGAACCCGCTCGCGCGGAGCCGCGACCGTGATCTCGGTGACCGGCGTGCGAATCTGCACCGGTCCCAGGATCGAAAATCGGGTCGAATCGCGCATACTCACCCTCTGTGCGGCCGCCGCCTCCCCTCGAAGCTGCACGCTCGAATATCCGATGGTAGTCAGATGAGAGCGTCGAAAGAGCAGGGGCGGCGACCCTTTTTCAGCGGAGCGCATGCGCGTGCCGGAATGCGTCCAGAGTTTGCCGAGCTTTTGCTCAAGTCCTGCGACTGGTTCTACTCAATCGAAGGTCCCGCTTGCTCTGGACGAACGGGGATATTTCGGTCGTACAGGCGAATCACCGAGTGCGGGGCTGCACCCAATGACGTGTGCGGCCCCCGAAACATTTCGCTCCGTTGATATTGGACGCACGCAACGTCACGACCTTCGCCTGCTGTGAACATTTGTCGCCATTATTCCGATATCATCGGTTTCCGCGAGTTGTCCCGGACCGCTGACGGTCGCTACCAGTGCCCGCGGAAGTACCGCCGCCAGCACAACGCGATGACGAGCACCGCGGCGACGTAGCCCAGCACCGGCGAGCGGAGCGCGACGGCAAGCACAGCGGCAAACACTGCCGCGACCATGAACATCCACGAGACGAGCACGCCGCCCACCCCGTCGCGCCGCGCGGCATAGCGCTCCAGCCACGCCCACGGCCCACGCCCGCCCACCCGACGAATGCTACCGGTGATCGAGTTACATCGCTGCGTAACGAGAGCGACTCGCCGGCCAGTCGAGCGGCAGCACCTTCGTCGACCCGGACCTCAGCGCCTCCCGGGTTCACCCGCAGTGTGCTTTTCAGTAGGTCATAACAAGTTGGCTGGCGTCTCGCTACCGTGGCAAGCATGACCAAAACTCCCGAACCGGCGGGCCCGCGCGAGTGGAAGCCCGGCGCTGGCTGGGAGCGCGCCAAGCGTGAGATCCCGCAGTACGTACCCGAACTCACCGACGAGGACATGCGCCGCGCCGCCGAAATCCACGCCGCCGCAAACCGACGCGACGGCCGCAGCCGGCACGCTGCCTGACTTGCCCCAGTCAGGCTGAACTGCAAAACGCGACATGTCGTAGACCGGAACCTCGAGACCCAGCTGGCCCGGATTGAGGCAGTCACCACCGCGTTGCCGAGTTGCATGTTCGCCGCCCCAGTCCGGATGGACCGCACGCGCGGCTGACCGGTTCCGGCTGAACTGCGGGCACGATGTCGATCGTGAAGATCCGGAGCTTCGCTGTAGCCACCTGCACCCTGCTGCTCTTAGCTGCGTGCGGCGGGAACGCCGCCAAGACTGCGGCGCCCGCCGTCAGCGCCCCGCCGACCACCGCAGCCGCCAGCCCAACCCCCGCGCCGCCTTCGCCGACGCCGACGTTCTGCCCTAACGGGCGGCTCCCCAACGGCAACTGCGCGGGTGGCACGGTCGCGGCATCCACCAGCGCCGCTCCGGCCGGCGCAGTGTGGGAAACCTGCGACCCGAACAAGGACCCAGTTTTCGACGTGACGGGGTGCGACCGGAGCTTCTACTCCGACCCGTGCCAGGCGTCGCGGTATTCGGACGCCAGCGGCGACCTACTCGATGCGTACATCGAGAACAAGGAGTCGATCGACGGGGCCCGGCTTTCCGCGTGCCCCAAATATCTGCCGGTGTGGCAGCAGGCCCAGACGGGATTCACTGACGGAACGTATGCGGTGCCGTCCGAGGTCAAGCCCGGCAGCTACCAGACGACGGCGCACCTGACGGGTGGGAAGGTGATCGACTGCTACTGGGAGCGGAGCAAGAATGGCCGCATCGTCGACAACAATTTTGTGACTGGGTCGGTCCGGGTGACGGTGACGATCCGTTCGAGCGACGACACGTTCGTCTCGAGGGGTTGCGGCGACTGGGTGAAGGCATAGCCGGTGCGCGGCGGCTGCCGTGCCGGCTGAAGGCGATGCCGGGCCCTTTTGTCGTCTCTGGGTGCCCTTTGCGGTCAGCCGAGAGCGGTACGTTCAGGCAGCATTTGCGACGAATTGCCACGAATCCCTGAAGGGTGGATGGCATTCCGGGTTTGCGTTGCCGCAAATGAACCGGAGCTACCGGACCCGTCCGGGCACCTCGTAACGCTCACCCGTCAGGAGCAACCAAACATGCGTCGCAACACCTACCTTGCCCTCCTTGCCGCGCCCCTTGCCGCGTTCGTCATCGCCTGCGGCGCGACGGGCAGCTCCACCAACGCCGGCAGTGCAGGTGACGGCGGTACGGCCAAGCAGGACGCCAAGAGCGCTCCTGTCACCGTGAAGGCCGGCGAGACGATGACGCTCACCGAAAGCGTCTTCGGGTCCAAGACCGTCGTGGAGATCACCCTCACGAACATCAAGGCCAACGTGAAGGCCAAGGACCAGTTCAGCAAGCCGCAGAAGGGCCAGTTCATCACCGCCGATGTGACCGCGGTGGTGAAGGAGGGCAAGTACTCCGTCAACGGGTCCATGTTCAAGCTTGTCGCCGCCGACGGGACGGCGTTCGACTCGACGATCGCCTTGAACGGCAAGGATCTGTCCGCGAGTGACATGACGGCCGGTCAGAAGACGTCGGGGTCGATCGTGTTCGACGCCGCGGCCGGTGCCGAGAAGGGTGCGAAGGTGGCGTTGAAGAGCTACCTGGCGGACGGCGATGCGGGGTACTGGACTCTGTGATGCATGGGCCGCTGGCCGTTTGCTGACGGGTGGCGGCTGGCAGGGCCGCGAAGCGCGGGCCGGCGCCTTTTGGTGCCGGCCCGTTGCTTGCTGCTAGAAGCCGCCGGGTGCCACCTACAGCTGCCGACGTCACCACGGCGGGAGCCGGCGATGCGGCAGAAGCCACCGGTCGAGCGGTGACAGCCCTGGCGGGAGAGCTGCCCCCACCAGGGTCGATAAGTCTGATTACCGCTGGCCGATCTGAAGGGTCAGCTTCGGCTTGGTGACCTCGGCGAAGAAGTCGTTGCCCTTGTCGTCTACGACGATGAAGGCCGGGAAGTCGACCACGTCGATCTTCCAGACGGCCTCCATGCCCAGCTCCGGGTACTCGAGGACCTCGACGTGCTTGATGCAGTCCTGGGCCAGGCGGGCCGCCGGGCCGCCGATCGAGCCGAGGTAGAAGCCGCCGTGGCTGCGGCAGGCGTCGGTCACCTGCTTGGAGCGGTTGCCCTTGGCCAGCATGACCAAGGAGCCGCCGGCGGCCTGGAACTTCTCGACGTAGGCGTCCATGCGGCCGGCCGTGGTCGGGCCGAAGGAGCCCGACGCGTAGCCCTCCGGGGTCTTGGCCGGGCCGGCGTAGTAGACGGCGTGGTCGCGCAGGTAGGCGGGCATTGGCTCGCCGGCGTCCAGGCGCTCGGCGATCTTGGCGTGGGCGATGTCGCGGGCGACGACCAGGGGGCCGGTCAGGGACAGGCGGGTCTTGACCGGCAGGGCGGAGAGCTGGGCGCGGATCTCGGACATCGGGCGGTTCAGGTCGACGGTGACCACGTCGTCGTCGAGGTGCTCGTCGGTGACGTCGGGCAGGAAGCGGGCCGGGTCGCGCTCCAGCTGCTCCAGCCAGATGCCGCTCTCGTTGATCTTGCCGACGGCCTGGCGGTCGGCGGAGCAGGACACGGCGATGGCGACGGGGCAGGAGGCGCCGTGGCGCGGGAGGCGCACGACGCGCACGTCGTGGCAGAAGTAGCGGCCGCCGAACTGGGCACCGATGCCGAACTCGCGGGTCAGCTGGAGCACCTGGGCCTCCAGCTCGAGGTCGCGGAAGCCGTGGCCGACCGGGGAGCCCTCGGTGGGGAGGGTGTCCAGGTACTTGGCCGAGGCCAGCTTGGCCGTCTTCAGCGCGTGCTCGGCCGAGGTGCCGCCGATGACGATGGCCAGGTGGTACGGCGGGCAGGCCGCGGTACCGATGAGGCGCAGCTTCTCCTCCAGGAACTGCATCATCCTCGTCGGGTTGAGCAGGGCCTTCGTCTCCTGGTACAGGTAGCTCTTGTTGGCCGAACCGCCACCCTTGGCCATGAAGAGGAACTTGTAGGCGTCGTCCCCCTCGGCGTACAGCTCGACCTGCGCCGGCAGGTTGGAGCCCGTGTTCTTCTCGTCCCACATGGTCAGCGGGGCCAGCTGCGAGTACCGCAGGTTCAGCCGCGTGTAGGCGTCGAACACGCCCCGCGCGATGGCCTCCTCGTCGCGGCCGTCGGTGAGCACGAAGCGGCCGCGCTTGCCCATGACGATGGCGGTGCCGGTGTCCTGGCACATCGGCAGCACGCCGCCCGCGGCGATGTTGGCGTTGCGCAGCAGGTCGAGGGCGACGAAGCGGTCGTTCGACGAGGCCTGCGGGTCGTCGATGATCGAGCGCAGCTGGGTCAGGTGGGCGGGGCGCAGGAAGTGCGCGATGTCGTGCATGGCCTCGTCGGTCAGGCGGGTGAGCGCCTCCGGCTCGACCGTCAGAAATCGCCCGTCGCGGCCGACCCCGTCGCTGGTGACCAAGCGGTATTCGGTGTCGTCGGGTCCGAGTGGCAGCAGCGGCGAGAACGCGAAATCGGGCATGACCCGACTGTATTACTCGACTCCTGCCACCCTGAGCAGGGCCGCCGTCAGTGCCGCGGCCACCACAACGACGACGAACGGGGCCTTGCGCCAGGCCAGCACGGCGCCGACCAGCACTCCCGCGGGCCGCGCGACGCCCACGAAGTGCGTGCCGTCCAGCAGCGCCGCGGTCGCGATCAGGGCGGCCAGCAGCGCGACGGCGGACAGTGTGAGGTACCGCCGGATCCCCTCCGACACCGAGATCCGGTCGCGCAGGACGGGCCCCGCGAACCGGAAGGCGTAGGTGCCGAGGGCCAGCGCGATGATCGCGATCCAGCTCATGAGGAGCGCCTCCCGAGGACGAGTGCGAGCAGGGCCACGAGCACGGGCAGGCCCGCGGGCAGCCACGGGGTGCTGACCAGCGCGAGCGCCGCGCCGCCGAGGGCGACCAGGGTCGACGGGCGGTCCTTGAGCGAGGGCAGGGTCAGGGCCAGCAGCGCGGCCGGGAAGGCGGCGTCGATGCCGAGCGTGTCCGGGTCGCCCAGCGCCGAGCCGACGACCGCGCCGGCGGCGGCCGAGACGTTCCAGGTCAGGAACAGCGCGATGCCGGTCATCCAGTACGCCCGGCGCCGGCGCCCCGGATCCTCCTGGGCCAGGGCGAAGGCGACCGACTCGTCGGTCATCAGGTGGCTGCCCAGCAGCCGGCCCCAGCGGGAGGCGCCGAGCACCTCGTTGCCGATCGCCAGGCCGAACGGCAGGTGCCGCGCGTTGAGCAGCAGGCCGGCCGCGATGATCGCGACGGCGGTGGCCCCGGCGCCGGCCAGGCCGACCGCGAGGAACTGGGCGCCCCCGGCGTAGACGAACGCGTTCATGACCATGATCTGGGCCAGCGGCACGCCCCCTGCGGAGGCGATCGCGCCGAACGACAGCCCGACGACCGCGGCGGCCGCGCACAGCGCCGTCACGTCGCGGGCGATCGGATCTGTTCGGAGAATCGAACGCATAGTTCGGTATGCTGGACCGAGGCCGAGCGTTCGTCAAGCCGAATGAATCGTTCGACGTACCGAACAGGACGAGGATGGATCCCAACAAGCCCCCGATCGACCTCATCGCCGCCGCCCTGCGCCGGGAGCGGGAGCGCGAGAAGCTGTCGCTGAGCGAGGTCGCCAAACGCGCCGGGATCGCGAAGTCCACGCTCAGCCAGCTCGAGTCGGGGGCCGGCAACCCGAACATCGAGACGCTGTGGGCCCTCGCCGTCGCGCTCAACGTGCCGTTCAGCCGGCTGGTCGAGCCGCCGCCGACCGCGCCGCGGGTGATCCGGGCCGGCGACGGGCCGACGATCAGGTCCGAGCAGGCCGACTTCGTGGGCACGCTGCTGGCCACCTGCCCGCCGGGGGTGCGCCGCGACATCTACCTCATGCGCGTGGAGCCGGTCGGCGCCCGCAAGGCCGACGCCCACCTGCCGGGCACGATCGAGCACGTGGTCATGGTCAGCGGCCGGCTGCGGGTCGGCCCCGAGGACTCCCCGGTCGACCTCGACGTGCACGACTACGCGTCCTTCGCCGGCGACGTCGCGCACGGCTACGAGGCCCTCGCGCCCCACACCTCCTTCGCGCTGATCATGGAACACCGCTGATATCCGATTCGCCGTTGTACCGCTTGACGCCCCCCAATAGCGTCGGCCCCATGACGCTCATCGCGCACGTCAGCGACACCCATCTCGACGGCACGCCCCGCAGCGCCGAGCGGGTCGACCGGGTCGTCGAGCACCTCGCCGGATTACCCCGTCCGGTGGACGCCGTGCTGCTCACCGGGGACCTGGCCGACCACGGCGAGCCCGACGAGTACGCCGGCCTGAAGGTCTTCGAGCGGATCGGCGTACCGCTGCTGCACCTCCCGGGAAATCACGACAAGCGGGAGCCCTTCGTGGCGGCCGGCCTGGGGCCGCTGAACCGCACCGAGCGGGTCGGGGACCTGCTGCTGGCGCTCGTCGACTCGACCATCCCGGGCCGGGGCGACGGGCTCGTGCCGGACGCGACGCTGGAGTGGCTCGACCGCGCGCTGGGCGGCACCGACCCGGCGCTCGTGTGCTTCCACCATCCGCCGGTCGGGGTCGGCCACCCGTACGCTGACAAGGCCCGACAGTTCGGCGAGGAGCGCCTCGCCGAGGTCATCGCCCGGCACCCGAACGTCCTGGCCATCCTGTGCGGCCATTTCCACACGGCCACGGTCACCACGTTCGCGGGCGTGCCGGTGCTCATCGCCCCGGCCGTGGCCTCGACGCTGATCATGCCGTGGGAGGTCGAGGGCGGCGACCTGGACCGCGGCGGACCGCTGGCGATCGCCTACCACCTCTTCCACGAGGGCCGGCTCACCACCACGTTCCGGTTCATCTAGGTGTACCGCAGGTAGCCGATCGTCCGGCCCCGGCCGATCATCAGCCCGTGCTCGCCGACCCCGATGACGTCGGCGGTGGTCTTCGCGTCCAGCAGCTTGGTGCCACCGCCGGGGGCGTAGGCGATCAGCCGGCCCTCGCGGGCGTCGCGCACCAGCACCGCGTACCGGGAGAGGGCCACGTCCGCCTTGCCGGGGATCGTCTGCTGCCACAGGCGCCCGCCCTTGTCGAAGTCGACGACCGCCAGGGTCTTGCCGCCGTCGGTGCGCACGAGGCCGTACTGGCTGTCGGCCGCCACGATCTCGTCGCCCTCGGCGCCGGCCCACATCTCGCGCCCGTCGCGCGGGGAGAGGAACACCTCGCGGTTGTCGCCGCGGGTCGCCACCAGCACGGTCTCGGCGCCGGCCGGGTCGCGGCGCTGCTCGCAGCCCGCCCCGGACGCGGTGTGCAGGTCGTAGCCGTCCTTCTTCCACACCGTCTTGCCGGTGCCCGGGTCGCGGGCCTCGAGGCTGTACCGGCAGTTGCCGTCCTTCGGCACGGCGCTGGAGACCAGCACCCGCCCGCCGACCACCACCACGCGGCTGATGTTCGTCGGCTCCTCCTCGCGCAGCAGCTTGCCGTGCAGGGCGTCGACGACCTTGACCTTCTGCTCGATCGGGAAGCCCAGCATCGCCGGGATGGCCCGGGGCATGGCGCCGATCGCGTCCCGGTAGGCCTCGGCCTTCACGTCGGTGCCGAGCAGGTCGGTGTTGATGCCGTTGAGCACCCGCCCGATGCCCGGCAGCGTGAGCTTCCAGGCCTGCGCGCCGTCGCGCGGCGCCCGGGCGCTCAGGGTGCAGTCCGACAGGCCGCCGCAGGCCAGGGTGAGGACGTTGTCGCGGAAGGTCCACGCCCCGACGGCGTCCTTGTCCTTCCAGCGCTCGGTGCCGCTGCCGGGGTCGAGCGCGACGAGCCCGGCGCCGCGCCGCCCGACGATCGCCACCGCCGCGCCCCCGTCGCCGGCCACCCCGGCCCAGTCGGCCTCGCGCTGCCAGAGCATGGTCCCGGCGCTGAGCGACCGGGCCTCGACCGTGCCGCGCATGTTGACCAGGACGGTGTCGCCGGTGATGACGGCCGAGAGGGGCTGGCCGCCGACCCGCTCGATCCAGTCGGTCTCGGGGGTGGAGAGCTGGCTCGCGCTGGAGGCGACCTTCTCCCACCAGTCGCTGACCTTGGGAATCGGGTTCCACCCGGTGACCAGGATGCCCGTGACGATCAGCGCCAGCACGCCGATCGCGCCGAGCGCCGTCTCGAACTTGCGGACCGCTCCCCTAGCCACGACCGGCAGCGTAACGCCGCGGCATGATACGTCGGCGGATGGCCGCTTTTGCCCGTGTCGACCGGATTCACCCACCGGGTGGACAGCCGCGCTTATCTCGCGGTGACCGCCGCCGCTTCGACCAGCGGCAGGACGCGATACCGGATCTGCTCGGCCAGGGCGATGATCGTCGAGGAGCGCACGACGCCCTCGTGGCTCATCACCCGGTCGATGACCCGCTGCAGGTCGGCGTTGGAGCGCGCCACGATCCGGCAGAGCAGGTCGCCGGAGCCGGTGATCGTGTGCACCTCCAGCACCTCCGGGATCTCCGCGAGGTGCGCCGACGCCGGGTCGTGGCCGAACCGCTGCCGGATCTCGAGGGTCACGAACGCGGTCACCCCGTAGCCCAGCGCCGCCGGGTCGATGTCCGGCCCGCTCCCGCGGATCACCCCCCGGTCCGCGAGCCGGTCGAGCCGGGCCTGCACGGTGCCCCGGGCCACCCGCAGCCGCCGGGAGCACTCCAGCACGCCAATGCGCGGCTCGGCCGCCAGCAACGCGATCAGCCGTGCATCGAGAGCGTCGATTGCACTGGTCATCTTGTCCACCAGTACACCCTAATCGCGGCCCGGAATGTGCAACTTGACCATGCGAAACAGCCTTCCTTGCCCAACCTCGCAATCGGCGCCCAGGCTGGTCGTATGACCCGCGCCATCGAAGACCTCAGCGAACTCATCGGGGCCGTCGAGCACGACGTCTCCCATGACCCGTTCCCGCTCACCGGCCTCGATCACGTCCGGTTCTACGTCGGCAACGCCAAGCAGGCGGCGCACTACTACTCGACCGCCTTCGGCATGTCGCTGATCGCCTATCGCGGGCCGGAGCAGGGCCACCGTGACCACGCCGAGTACGTCCTCAGGGCCGGCTCGGCGGTCTTCGTGCTGACCGGCGGCGTGCACCGGCGGGCCGCGGCCACCCAGCACTACGAGCGGCACGGCGACGGCATCGCCGACATCGCGCTCGAGTGCCCCGATGTCGACACCGCCTACGCCTACGCGATCCGCCAGGGTGCCACCGGCCTGGCGGAGCCCCACGACGTCGAGGACGAGCACGGCGTCGTGCGCCGGGCCGCGGTGGCGACCTACGGCGAGACCCGCCACACCCTCGTGGACCGGTCCCGGTACACAGGGCCGTTCCTGCCCGGCTTCGTCGCCCGCGGCCCGATCGTGGCCCCGCCGGCCCGCCGCTTCTTCCAGGCCGTCGACCACGTCGTGGGCAACGTCGAACTGGGTTACATGGACGAGTGGGTCGAGTTCTACCGCCGGGTCATGGGCTTCAGCAACATGGCCGAGTTCGTCGGCGACGACATCGCCACGGAGTACTCGGCCCTCATGAGCAAGGTCGTGGCCAGCGGCACCCGCAAGGTCAAGTTCCCGCTCAACGAGCCGGCCGTCTCGCGCAAGAAGTCGCAGATCGACGAGTACCTCGAGTTCTACGGCGGCCCGGGCGCCCAGCACATCGCGCTGGCCACCAACGACATCCTGCGCACGGTCGACGAGATGACCGCGGCCGGCGTCGAGTTCCTGGTCACGCCGGACTCCTACTACGACGACCCCGAACTGCGCGCGCGCATCGGGCAGGTGCGCGCGCCGATCGAGGAGCTCAAGTCCCGCGGCATCCTGGTCGACCGGGACGAGGACGGCTACCTGCTGCAGATCTTCACCAAGCCGGTCCAGGACCGCCCGACGGTGTTCTTCGAGGTGATCGAGCGGCACGGCTCGCTCGGCTTCGGCAAGGGCAACTTCAAGGCGCTCTTCGAGGCGATCGAGCGCGAGCAGGAACTTCGCGGGAACCTGTAACACTGTTCGGGTGACGTATCCGGGTCAGCCGCAGCCGGGTGGTGTCCCGAATTACGGACCACCACCCGGCCCACAGGGTTATCAACAGGGTTATCCACAGAATCCACAGCTCGCCGCCGGTTATCCACCGGGTTATCCACAGGGCCAGTACGCCGTCCCCCCGCCCGGGATGTACGTCCCGCGGGCGCCCAACGGCATGCCGCTGGCGAACTTCGGCGACCGGCTCGTGGCATACCTGATCGACGCGGCGGTGCTCGTCGCCGTCAACCTCGTGCTGGCCATCCCGGTGTTCATCGCCATCTTCGCGGTGATCGCCAGCGCGGCCTCCAGCAACTCCACCAACGCGGGCCTCTTCATCGGCGTGCCGCTGCTGATCGAGCTGGGCTACGTCGTGGTCTCCCTCGGCGTGATGTACGTGTACCACGTGGAGATGTTCGGCCGGACCGGCATCACGTGGGGCAAGCGGGCGATGAAGCTGCAGATCATCCGCACCGACAACCCGGCCCTGCCCCCCGACCGCGGGTTGCTGGTCAAGCGCTGGGCGGTGCAGTTCCTGGTCGGCGTCGTCGTGCCGTTCTTCTCCTGGGTCGACAACCTGTGGCAACTGTGGGATAAGCCCTACCAGCAGTGCCTGCACGACAAGGCGGCGGGCACCATTGTGGTGAAGGCCGGATGAGCACGACGGAGGCGGAGGCGTGACAGCGCCCGGGTGGTACAAGGACCCTGCGGATACCGACGTCCAGCGGTATTGGGACGGCGAGGGCTGGATCGGCGAGCCGGTCCCGGCGTCCGAGCCGGCCCCGGCGGAGCCACCGGTGGTGACACCGCCGGAGCCGCCCGTCGCGCCGCCGGCGCCGGCGCCCGCCGGACCGGGCCCGGTCGTCACCACGCCCGGCGCCGCGCTGCCACAGGGCGCGGTGGTGCTGCCGCCGGGCACGCCGATCCCGCCGGGTGGCTTCCCGCCCGGGCAGCTGCCGCCGGGCGCGATCGTCCTGCCGCCGGGCACGCCGCTGCCGCCCGGACTGCGCCACCAGGGCAACCTGCCGGCCGGCGCGGTGCAGGTGCTCCTGCCGCCGCAGGCCGCGCCGCTGGCGGCCCGCCCGCACGGGCACGCCGTCGCGTCGCTGGGCGCCCGGCTGCTCGCCCGGCTCATCGACATCGTCGCGGTCGCGTTGCTCAACGCGGTGATCACCGGCTGGTTCATCTATCAGTACATCAGGGACGTCGGCCCGGTCATGGCCGAGATCTGGCGCCGGGCAATGGCCAACGAGCCGATGGGCGACCTGGCCACCTCCGAGCGGGGCAGCTCCCTGCTGGTGGTGATCCTGGTCCTCATCGCCGCGGTGTGGTTCGCCTACGAGGTGCCGGCCACCGCCAACAGCGGCCAGACGCTCGGCAAGTGGCTGCTCAAGATCAAGGTCGTCGGCCTGGACAGCGAGCAGCCGATCGGCTTCGGCCGGGCGATCCGGCGCTGGAACCCGCTGGGCCTGTCCGTGCTGCTGTGGACCTGCGGCGTCGGCTTCCTGCTGCAGTTCGTCGACAGCCTCTCGCCCGTGATCGACTGGCCGCTGCGCCGCGCCTTCCACGATCGCTCGGCCGGCACCGTCGTGGTCGCCACCGACAGCACCGCGCCTTCCACCGCAGAGCCCACCAACGCCGGAGAACAGCCATGAGCCTCACCCGCCCCGACCTCGACGCCCTCCCCGCCTACGTCCCCGGCCGCTCGGTGCCGGGCGCGATCAAGCTGGCCAGCAACGAGGTGCCCTACGGTCCGCTGCCCGGCGTCGTGGAGGCGGTGACCGCGGCCGTCGCGGGCGTGCACCGGTACCCCGACATGGGCGTCACCGAACTGCGCGGGCGGCTGGCCGAGCGCCTCGGCGTCGACCCGGAGCGGATCGCCACCGGCTGCGGCTCGGTCGCGCTCTTCGAGCACCTGTTCCGCGTGACCTGCCTGCCCGGCGACGAGGCGGTCTACGCGTGGCGTTCCTTCGAGGCGTACCCCATCATCGGCGCCACCACCGCGGCGACCAGCGTCCGGGTGCCGAACACCGTGACGCACGGCCACGACCTGGACGCGATGGCGGCCGCGATCACGGAGCGCACCCGGCTGGTCATCGTGTGCAACCCGAACAACCCGACCGGCACGGCGGTGCGCAAGGCCGAGCTCGACGCGTTCCTCGACAAGGTGCCGGACAACGTGCTGGTGGCGCTGGACGAGGCGTACCGCGAGTTCGTCACCGACCCCGCGGTGCCCGACGGGCTGGTGGAGTACGGCGACCGCCCCAACGTCGTCGTCCTGCGCACCATGTCGAAGGCATGGGGCCTGGCCGGCCTGCGCATCGGGTACCTGATCGGCGCGCCCGCGGTGGCCGCGGCCGTGCGCAAGGTCATCACGCCGTTCTCCACCTCGCTGCCCGCCCAGGCCGCCGCGCTCGCCGCGCTCGCCGCGGAGCCCGAGATGCTCCGGCGGGTCGACCTGGTCGTCACCGAGCGGTCCCGGGTGGTCGAGGCGGTCCGGAAGGTGTACCCCGATGTGCCGGAGACCCAGGCGAACTTCTTCTGGCTGCCGCTGGGCGACCGCTCCGCCGAGTTCGCCGCCGCCTGCGAGCAGGCGGGCGTGATCGTGCGCGCCTTCCAGGGCGACGGCGTGCGCGTGACGATCGGCACCCCTTCGGAGAACGACGCCTTCCTCAGCGTGGTGCTCTAACCCTCAGCGTGGTGCTCTACCCGATCCCCACCAGCACGACGGTGTCCTGGCTGAAGTAGTACCGGTCGTCGATCTCCGACTCCTTGGTGTTCTGCAGCCGCTCGATCACCAGGTACCCCGCGTGCAGGTAGTACAGGCTGAAGACGAACCGGTCCGCGGGCCGGATGCGCAGCTCGGTGCTCGACGTGACCGCCCCGGTCTCCAGGTTGAGCACCAGCAGCTGGTACTCCCTGTTGATCACGTAGACGTTGCGCTGGTCGGCGCCGATGAGCTTCCCGGCGACCTCCGACATCCACAGCCGCTTGCCGGTCGCGCGGGAGAAGGCCCAGATGTACCCCCCGGTCATCTCCTGCGCGATCACGTCCCCGACCACCACCACGGTGTCCTTGTCCGCGACAGGCTCCGGCTTGACCACATGGTCGGCCCCGACCGACCAGTACGCCGCCGTGCCGGTCCCCACCCCGGAGGCCGCGTCGGTGTACGTCACGACGTCCCCGGTCGGCGCGGCCTTGAACAGCGCGCAGCCGGACCGCCCGAGCTGGCAGGACGTGGGCTCGACGAACCAGTTGCTGACGCTGTCGCTGCCGAGCGAGGCGCCGGGCGGCCGCCAGGTGCTGAGCGGGACCCCGCTGGCCGCGTCGTAGATCTCCAGCGTGGCCGGCTTCGCGCAGGTGTTCTTGGCGAAGTACAGCTCCGCGCTCGTCCAGTCGTTGGTCCGGCACCCGGGCTCGGCCGCGAACGACCGCGACCACCGGATGTCCCCGTTGACCGGGTCGATCCCCTGGACCACGTCCTTGCCGGTCGCGATCACGACCGGCTGCTTGTCCACCGCCGACGCCGACACGAACAGGTCCTCGGGCGCCCACACGGCCTTCGCCCCGGTCCGCCGCCCCTTGAACGACTCCCCGTCGGCCGGCTCGATCTTCGCCTGCCAGACGATGTCGCCCTTCTCGGCGTCCAGCGCGACGATCTCCCCGTCCGACCACTTGGTCACCACGACCGACATCCCGACCCCGCTGGCCGGCTTCTCCACCTCGACCATCGACACGACCTCGGCCGGCCACCGCCGGTACGACCAGTGCGGCGTGTTGATCCGCTGCGCCGTCACCGGCGTGTCCGCGAACACCCGCCACTGCTCGGCGTAGACCCGCAGCCGCCCCTCGACGATCAGCGGCGCCGACGCCAGCTCCGAGTACTGGATGGCCTTGATCGGCTCCGGCGACGGCACCGGCTTGTCGGCCCGGCTCACCGTCTCGGCCGGCTTCAACGTCCGGTACGCCGTGATCCCCATCGCCGCCGCCACCACGAGGACGAGCAGCCCCGTGCACACGAAGCGCACCGGCCGCGACCAGCTGCGCGGCGACACCAGCCGGCGCAGCCCCGCCCGAGCCGTCCCCATAACCACCTCCGCGGGGCACCATACCCGGCGTATGTCGCGATTCCCTCACGGCGACCGCCGGTCCGCAGAAGACTCACACCCGCCTCCCACCGCACCGTGACCAATCCCGCCCGCACGTCCCGCTCCGCGCCACCCGCCGGACTGCCGGCCCCGCCGCCCGCCGCACCCGCAACGGCCTGCGCCCCAGCGTGGCCAACGCCACGCTCCGCGCGTGCACCCATCAGCGCGGGTTGTCGAATCCGTGCTCGGAGGAGAAGTAGGCGGCCAGAACCGCCTGTGCGCCGGCGGACCAGTAGCCAGGTTCTCGTACAGGAAGTCGGGGTCCATGAGCGGGGGACCTCCCCCGGGGACACGGACGCTCACCCGCGAGGCGGACCCTCCCGCAAGGCCGGCATTCCCTGCGAGACGATCGCTCGCGGGACTGGCGGTCGCGGGCCGCGGACCCACCCGCGACGCCGGCACTCCCGCGAGGCCGGCGCTCCCGGGACGGGGCGCTTGCGAGGCCGATGCTGCCCGTCACGCGGGTGCTCGCCCGGCGGCCAGGGGGCTACTCCCCGGACCCCGGGCGCTCAGAGAGCAGCGTGGCCAGGGCGATGGTCTTGCCGGCCCCGCGCAGCTGCTCGAGGCGGCCGGGCTACCCCGCGGCGCGATCCCCCGTGGCTCAGTTTTCGTGCGACGCGGGCCCGGTCACTCGGGCTTGGTGATCGTGCCGGTCACCTCCCCGAAGCCGATGCGCGCGCCGCCCGGGCCCGGGGCGGTGCCGGTGATGGTCACGGTGTCCCCGTCGAGCAGGAACGTGCGGGTCGTGCCGTCGTCGAGCCGGACCGGCCGGGCGCCGTTCCAGGTGCGCTCGATGAAGGAGCCGGTCTGGTCGGGGGCCGGGCCGGAGACGGTGCCCGAGGCATACAGGTCGCCGGTGCGCACCCAGGCGCCGTTGACCGTCATGTGGGCCAGCTGCTGGGCGGGGGTCCAGTACAGGCCGGCGAACGGCGGCCGCGACACCGGGGTGCCGTTCCACCGGACCTCGAGGTCGATGTCGTACCCGTGGTGCTCCGCCGCCCGCAGGTAGGGCAACACCTCCGGCTCCTGCGCCGGCCCCGCCACCCGGGCCGCGTCGAGCGCGTCGAGCGGCACCACCCAGGGCGAGATCGACGTGCGGAAGGACTTGCCCAGGAACGGCCCCAGCGGCTGGTACTCCCACGCCTGCAGGTCCCGCGCCGACCAGTCGTTGACGAGCACCGCGCCGAACACGTGGGCCCGGAAGTCATCGACGGCGACCGGCCCCTCGGACGGCACCCCGACCACGAACCCGACCTCCGCCTCGACGTCCAGCCGCTGCGAGGGCCCGAACGCCGGCCCGGCCTCGTCGGGCGCCTTGCGCTGGCCGTGCGGGCGGGGGATGTCGGTGCCGGAGACGACCACCGTGCCGGCCCGCCCGTGGTAGCCGACGGGCAGGTGCTTCCAGTTGGGCAGCAGCGGCTCGCCGCCGGGCCGGAACAGGCGCCCGAGGTTGGTCGCGTGCTCCTGCGAGGAGTAGAAGTCGACGTAGTCGGCCACCTCGAACGGCAGCCCCAGCCGCACCCGCGCGATCGGCAGCAGCAGCGGCTCGACCACATCCCGGTGCCGCCCCGCGCTCAGCAGCTCGGTCAGCCGCTCCCGGACCCGGGCCCAGGCCGGCCGGCCGGCGCTCATGAACCGGTTGAGGGTGCCCTGCCCGAGCAACGCGCCGCCCGCGTCGACCAGCCCCCGCTCCTCGGCCGCGGCCAGGTTGAGGATCCGGTCGCCGATCCGCACCCCGGTCCCCCGGAACCGGTCCTGCCCGAACGCGCAGTACGGCAGGTTGTGCACCCCGAACGGGTCGTCGTCCGCCAGCTCCAGCCAGCCCGCCGCGCTCACCCCGCACCGCCCGGTGCAGAACCCGGCACGGTCGGAGGGTCGGGGGTGGGGCGCGGACGCTCCAGCAGGCCGAGGGCGACGAGGTCGGCCACCGGGTCCTGGACGCTGCAGCTGCCGAACGCCACCCAGAGCGGCCGCTCGCGACCCAGGGCCGGGCGGACCCGCTCGGCCAGCGGATACGGCTCGGTGACGGACAGCACGCCGGCCAGTTCGGCGGGCTCGGCGCCGTCGGCGGCGGCCAGCACCGCGGCCAGGATGTTGAGGAAGCCGTGGTGGACCAGGCCGGTCTCGGCGTCGGTGCGCCGGACCGCGTGGTGCAGGCCGGCGGTGAGCTTGAACGGCAGGCCGCGGTCGCGGCAGGCGCAGATGACGGCGGCGAGCTCCACCGGCGTCGGGAAGAGCTCCGCGGCGAGGCCGCCGGTGCGCAGCTTGGCGGCGATGGGCAGGCCCTCGGCGCGCAGCGCCGCGATGAGGTCGAGCGCGGACATCAGGCCCCAGGCGAGCGGCACCTCGAGGTACCACTGCCAAGGCTCCTCGCGCTTCCTCATGAGCGCGGCGAGCCGCTCGATGCCGGGGCGCGGGTCCTCGCCCCGCTTGGCCACCGGGCTCTCGATCTGGCAGGTGCCGGCGGGGAGGTCCCCCAGGGCGGCCTCGACCGAGCCGGGCTCCCCGACCAGCCCGACGGCGGTCCCCGGCGGGGCGACGGCGCGGAAGGCGTCGCGCTCGGCCACGGGGATCAGCAGCGGGCCGACGAGCGGCGCATACCAGGCCGCGCGGTGGTTCGCGTGCGCGGGCAAGGCGTCGGTGAGGGCCGCGCTCCCGGGCGGGAACACGGCGGCATCGTCGACCAGGGCGGTCAGCAGGGGTGGCACTGCGTTTGACACGGCTTCCGAATCTAGTGGACGCTTTACAGGGCGGACAACTTCGTCCGTTATCCGGACACTCCGCTTGGGAGGACCGTGATGCCGTACTACCGCCGCGTCGGCGAGGTGCCGCCGAAGCGCCACACCCAGTTTCGCCAGCCGGACGGCTCGTTGTTCGCCGAAGAGCTGATGGGGCAGGAGGGTTTTTCGAGCGACTCCTCGCTGCTCTACCACCGCCATCGACCGACGGCGATCATCTCGGCGGTCCCTTTCGACCCGCCGGCCTGGTCGCGGGTGCCGAACCGGCCGCTCAAGCCGCGCCACCTGCAGACCGGCAAGCTCGCCGGCGACAAGGTCGACGCGGTGCTCGGGCGCCAGCACCTGCTGGCCAACGACGACGTGCGGATCTCCTATGTGCAGGCCACGGAGCCGTCGCCGCTCTACCGCAACGCGGTCGGCGACGAGTGCCTCTACGTCTCGGCCGGGGCGCTCACCCTGGAGACCACCTTCGGCGTGCTCGAACTGACCGAGGGCGACTACGCGATCATCCCGACGTCGGTCATCCATCGGCTGGTGCCCAAGGACGGGCCGGTGAAGTTGCTGGCGATCGAGGCGACTGGACACATCGGACCCCCGCGGCGCTATCTCTCCGTGCGTGGACAGTTCCTGGAGCACGCCCCCTACTGCGAACGGGATCTGCGTGGCCCCTCGGCGCCCATCCTCGTGGAGGGGTACGACATTTCCGTGCTGGTGCAGCACCGGCGGGGCTGGACCGAGCACATTTACGCAAATCACCCGTTCGACGTCGTCGGGTGGGACGGGTGCGTGTACCCGTGGGCGTTCTCGATCCACGACTTCGAGCCGATCACCGGGCGCGTGCACCAGCCGCCGCCGGTGCACCAGACCTTCGAGGGCCCGAACTTCGTGATCTGCTCGTTCGTGCCGCGCAAGGTGGACTACCACCCGCTGGCCATCCCGGTGCCGTACAACCACCACAACGTCGACTCGGACGAGGTGCTGTTCTACACGGGCGGCAACTACGAGGCCCGGCGCGGATCGGGCATCGAGCAGGGCTCCATCTCGCTGCACCCGAGCGGCTTCACGCACGGACCGCAGCCGGGCGCGGTCGAACGTGCGATCGGCGCCGAGGCGTTCGACGAGCTGGCGGTCATGGTCGACACCTTCCGGCCGCTCGACCTGTGCGAGCCGGCGCTCACCATCGAGGACACCGGCTACGCATGGACCTGGTCGCGCAACGGTTAGTGTTCGGTGTACTTCGTGGCGCTCACCCGGCACACCACCCGCACGCTGTCGGGGTCGGGCTCGGCCCAGGGCTGGCCGACGTACGCCCGGCTGAGGTCGTCGATCAACGCCGGCCCGTCCTCCTCGGTGAGGGTGACCGTGCCGCGGACCTCGACGTAGCGGTACGGGTTCGCCGGGTCGTACACGCAGATCGACACCCGCGGGTCGCGCTCCATGTTCAGGGTCTTGCGCCGCCCGCGGATCGTCGAGAAGACGACGTCGCCGTCGTCGTGCTTGCCCCAGATCACGCTGCTCTGCGGGGCGCCGTCCGGGTTGAGCGTGCTCAGCACCAGGAACGCCCGGCGGTCGAGCAGCTCTTGCAGGGTGTCGTTCATCTACTCCTCCTTCTCGATCGGGTAGATCAACGCTACGGCGGAGGCGGCCAGCCCCTCACCCCGGCCGGTGAATCCGAGGCCGTCGGTGGTGGTGCCGGACAGCCGTACGGTGGCGCCGATCGCGTCGTGGAGGGTCTTCTCGGCCTCGGCGCGCCGGGTGCCGACCTTCGGCTTCACCCCGATGACCTGCACGGAGGCGTTGCCGATCTCGTAGCCGGCGGCGCGCACCCTGCGGGCCGTCTCGCGCAGCAGGGTGACGCCGGAGGCGCCGGCCCACTCCGGCCGCCCGGTGCCGAAGTTCGCCCCCAGATCCCCCAACCCGGCCGCGGACAGCAGCGCGTCGCAGATCGCGTGGGCGGCGACATCGCCGTCGGAGTGCCCGGCGAGCCCGTCGACGCCGTCCCACCTGAGGCCGGCGACCCAGCACTCGCGGCCGGATTCGAAGGCATGCACATCGGTGCCGTTGCCGATCAACATCACGTCGGCAGGGTACGACGTTCGGTTCGCGGCCGTGAACTTCCGGTTGCCGACGCGTCGCAGGGGTCGGCACGGTGGCACATCCGGCCTAGGCTGGGACGGGTGCGCAGCGACCTGACGACCCCGACGAGCCACAAGCCGTGGTGGCGCACCGGAGCCGCACTTCGCTTCGGTCTGCTGGCTCTCCTCGTGGCGACCCTGTCCGCGGTGATCATCATCGTTCACCCCAACAAGGCGTCCCTCATCCACGCGATCGGCCCGAACCACCCGATGGCCCCGTTCATCGCGGTCGCGGGCTCGGCCGTGTTGACCACGGCGCTGGCCCCCCGGACGCTGCTGGCCGGCGTGGGCGGCGTCCTCTTCGGCTTCGTGGGCGGCGCCGTCTACATCATGGTGGGCGTGACGCTGGGCGCGCTGATCGCGCACTCGATCGGCCGCCTGCTGGGCCGCGACTTCATGGCCCGCCACCTCAGCGGCCGCTTCCTGGCCATGGAGCAGGCCGTCGCCAAGCGCGGCATGCTGGCGATCGTGATCTCGCGGATGATCCCGGTGGTGCCCTTCGGCATCGCGAACTACGTCTTCGGCACGACGAGCGTGCGCACGCGCCCGTTCCTCGCCGGCACCGTCCTCGGCGCCCTGCCCGCCACCCTGGCCTACTCCGCCCTGGGCGCCGCGACGGCCCGCGGCGACGCGATGGGCATGTCCATCGCCGGCGTGATGATCGCCACCCTGGGCATCGGCGGCTCGATCGGCAGCTTCCTGCTGTGGCGCCGCCGCCCGCGCAAGTCCTGCGCCGGCGCCCCCGCCGCCGCCTAGTTTCCCGGCGCTTTTTACTGCCGCACGTGTACGGCGACCAGCCCAGCCAACAGCGCCCCCACCGACGACGAGGCGGGAGGGGCGCGGGCCGGCCGAGCGGCAGGTGAGCGCCGAAGATCCGGACGGTCATCGAGAACTCGGCGGAGAACCCGGCAAAAGCCGCATATCGATAAGTCGGGCGCTCCGCGCCGCGACTTATCGTATTTATAACCTGACAGGGTATAAGTCCGAAATGTCGTGGCGCGGCGCGCCCGACATTTCGTGCAAAACACCGGGAGTCCGGCGAATCAGAGCAGCAGCTCCGCCACGGCCAGGTCGAAGGGCCGGGTGATCTTCAGGGCCTCCTCGGCGCCCGGGACCGTGTGCACCGGGATGCCGATCCGCTCCGCCATCCCCGCGTCGTCCGTGTGCTCGTCCACGGCCGCCTCGTGCGCCTTGACCAGCGCGTCGCGCCGGAAGCCCTGGGGCGTCTGCACGGCCCGCAGCACGGAGCGATCCACGGTCTCCACCACGGAACCCGAATCGGAGACCCGCTTGATGGTGTCGACCACCGGTAGAACGGGTATGACCGCGCCGTGCCCCCCACGTACCGCCGCCGCAACCGACTCCACCAGCTCCGGTGGAGTCAGCGCCCGCGCGGCGTCATGGACCAGCACGATCTCGAAATCTTCCGGCACGGCGGCCAGCGCCGCGGCCACGGAGGCCTGCCGGGTGGCCCCGCCGGCGACGACCGTCACCGGCGCGACGGGCGCCAGGAGCGCGACCACGTCGGCGACCGCGTCGGCCGGCGCGGCGACCACGATGCAGCCGACGCTCGGCGCGAGCGCCAGGCGGCGCACGGCGTGCACGAGCAGTGGCTCGCCGCCCAAGAGGCGAAGTGCCTTGGGGCCGCCGGGTCCGAGTCGGATCCCCATGCCGGCCGCAGGCACGAGGACCGCGACGTCACCACGCACAGTCGCGTGCGCCGTCACGTCGCGGTCCTCGATCGAAGGGATAGCCGGGCTGGAATGTCAGGCCTCGGTCAGCACCTTGTCGAGCAGCGTCTCCGCCTCGTCCTTGGTGCTCTTCTCGGCGAGCGCCACCTCGCCGACAAGGATGTCCCGAGCCTTGGCAAGCATGCGCTTCTCGCCGGCCGACAGACCGCGCTCACGATCGCGACGCCACAGGTCACGCACGACCTCAGCGACCTTGAGCGGATTGCCGGAGGCCAGCTTCTCCAGATTCGCCTTGTACCGCCGCGACCAGTTGGTCGGCTCCTCGGTGTGCGGAGCGCGGAGGACGTCGAAGACCTTGGTCAGGCCTTCCTCGCCAACCACCTCGCGCACGCCGACGATTTCGGCGTTTTCGGCGGGCACCCGCACCGTCAGGTCACCCTGAGCGACCCTGAGGACGAGATACTGCTTCTCCTCGCCCCTGATGACGCGAGTCTCGATTGCCTCGATGAGTGCGGCCCCGTGGTGGGGGTAGACAACGGTCTCGCCGACACTGAAAACCATAGGTTCGAAACCCCTTTCGCTGTGTCTAGGGTAACACGGTCACGCGCTGTCGTCCCACCTCGGAGAGCAGCATTCGCGCAGGTCAGAACACATGTGAGTCCCCTTTCTCCCGCTTGACAGGAATCGTGGAACCTGCTCGGTAGCGGATCAACAACCCACCGCACGCACAAATGACCTGGCAGTCGGACATATCCGATTGATTACGGCAAGTGTCCCGCCGGGTGCGCGGGGCGTCCAGTACGAACACTCTGCGTGACTTGACCAGCAGCGGAGCGTAGATGGTACGCATAGAGCTCGATGGAGTCACCCTCTGGCGCGGAACCGTCGCGTGAGGGAAAGTTGAGGCAGGTGCGAGGAGAACAGCGATGGGCACGCTGCGCGATGACAACGGCGGTGGTGAGCGGCCACAAGAGGGCGGTGGCCTGCCCGACCTGCCGCCTGAGTGGGGAACGATCATCATTCCCGACGATGCCGGCGCACTCGATCGCGAAGGCGCTCCCATCCGCCGGCAATTCCGCAGGACGGCAATCCGCCGCCGCTGGCGCCGCCGGCTGCACCTGAGGCCCGAGCCCACCCGCCGGACCACGGACGATTCGCCGGGTCTCGCCGTACCCCTGCTGATCATGTCGATCGCCGTCATCGCGACGCTGGTGAGCCTGTTCGCGGTGGCGTGGCCCGGGCGGGCAGCGAAGACCGCCCCGCACGTCGGGCCGCCGACGACGGCGCCGGTCAGCGTCTCGCTGGCCGAGGTCAGCCTGGAGGCACCGGACGGCGCGCCGGTGTCGCTCAAGGGGCTCACCCCGGCGGTCATCCTGCTCGTCGAGGGCTGCAGCTGCGAGAAGCTGATCCGCAGTACCGCCGAGGCGGCCGCGGCGGCGGGGACGGTCAACGTGCTCGTGGTGGCCACCCGGGCGCCCACCCTGCCGGAGGGTCTCGGCTCGAAGGCGACCGTCCGCGCCCTGGCCGACCCCAACAACTCGGTGCGGGCCACGGTGCCGGCCCTGACCAACGACCGCACCAGCGCCGCGGTGCTGGTCAACGGCGACGGCCACACCGTCAAGGTGATCAAGGCCGTGACGACGCCGGACGACTTCAGCGCCGAGCTGTCACAGCTGAAGTAGCACGCCGTAGAGGGTGAGGCCGGGGCCGAAGGCCAGGGCCACCGTCGTGCGCGGCGGGCCGGCCGCGCGGCGGCGCAGGGCGTCGAGGATCAGCAGTACCGTCGGCGAGGAGCAGTTACCGTGCGCGGCCAGCGTGTCGCGGGACTCGGCCAGCGCCGACTCCGGCAGGGCGAGCCGGTCCCGCGCGACGTCGAGAATGCGGGGGCCGCCGGGGTGCACGGCCCAGCCGTCGACGTCCGCCGGGCTCAGCCCCACCGGCCCGAGCAGCCGCCCGACCAGGTCGGCCACGTAGATCGACAGCACGTCGGGGACCTTCGGCGACAGGCCCATGCGGAACCCGAGATCGGTGACGTCCCAGGTCATGTGGTCGGCGGTCGCGGTGTCGGTGACGGCGGCGATGTCGGTGACGCCGGCGCCGGCCGGGCCCGGTACCAGGACGACGGCCGCCGCGGCGTCGGAGAACAGGGCGTGGGCCACGATCTGCTGCGGGTCGTCGCTCGGCGGCTGCACATGCAGGCTGGTGAGCTCCAGGCAGAGCAGCACGGCGGGCCGGCCCCGCGACACGACGTAGTCCGATGCGGCGCCGAGCCCGGGCAGCGCGGCGTAGCAGCCCATGTGCCCGATGAACAGCCGCTGCGTGTCGGCCGCCATGCCCAGGTCGCGGGCCAGCAGGATGTCGAGGCCGGGCGTGGCGTAGCCGGTGCAGGAGCACACGACGAACAGCCCGATCTCGTCCGGGCGCAGGCCGGCGGCGTCCAGCGCGCCGGCGACGGCGTCCTTGCCCAGCGGGAGGGCCTCGGTGAGGTACCGCCCCATGCGCCTCGCCGTCGACCACGACGACGCGTCCTCGACCAGCGGGTTCACCGCGGCGTGCCGGGTGACGACGCCGGAGTTGGCGAAGATCCGCTTGGCCAGCCCGCGCCGGGGCCCGTCGTAGTGCCGCTGGAAGTACCCGTCCCACGCCTCGTCCTGGCGCATCGTTCCGGGATAGGTCACGTGCATGCCCGCGATGGCGGCACCCGTCACTAGGTCCCCTTCCTGCCGCGACCCTGGTAGAGAATCGCGGTCGAGAACGTCGGCACGATCGGCACGGGGTTGCGGCGGGTCACCAGCCAGCGGGCGAGCGAGGGCAGGGTCGGGCGGACGCCCCGCACGTCGAGCGCCACGCCGTGGCGGGCGCACTCGCGGCGCAGCCGCCGCGGGTCGACGAACAGGGCCGGGTCGTGGATGCCGCGCACGGCGGGCAGCAGCGCCTCGGCCAGCCGCACCGCGACCAGGCGGGACAGCGCCGTGTCGGCCAGGGTGTCGAGCACCAGCCAGCCGCCCGGGCGCAGGATCCGGCAGGCCTCGGCGACCACGGCCGGCAGGTCGGGGACGTGCTCCAGCAGTTCGCCGGCGCTCACCACGTCGGCGCAGCCGTCGGCCAGGGGCAGGCGCCGCACGTCGGCGCGCACCGGCACGACGCCGTGCGCGGCGGCCTGCTCGAGGCCGGAGGCGATCAGGTCGACGCCGACGTGGACGTACCCCTTGCCGGCGATGTGCGGGGCGAGCAGCCCGCCGCCGCAGCCCAGGTCGACCAGCACGGCGCCGGGGCGCTGCGCGGGCGGTATCAGCCGCGCACGGGCCCGGGCCAGCCAGTACAGCATCGACAGCGGGCTGCCCGGGCGCCACCACTCGCCGGCCAGCTCGTCGTACTGACCGGGGTCATTGCGAGCCCGCCGCGCCGAGCGCATGAGATGAGCCTGACATGGAACCCCTTTGACGGCCACACTTGCCGAATGTCGGTTGCGATCTCGCTACTACGGGCGAGCCATCCGGAGCCCGCGGCCGGCGTCACCGCGGTGGCCGCCCTGCTGTCCATCGGCCTCGACCGATCGGCGTCCGGCGTCGTCGCGGCGGCCGCGGCGGTACTGGCGAGCCAGCTCTGCATCGGGTGGGTCAACGACGCCCTCGACGCGCCCCGCGACGCCGCCGCCGGGCGCACGGACAAGCCGGTCGCGGCCGGGAAGGTCTCCCGCCGCCTGGTGTTCGCCCTCGGCGCGCTGGCCGCGGTCGCGTGCGTGCCGCTGGGCTTCCTCTCGGGCCCCCGGGCGGGGCTCGTCGGCGCGCTGGCGCTGGCCTCGGCGCTGCTCTACGACTGGCCGCTGAAGTCGACGCCGGTGTCGGTGCTGCCGTACGCGGTGTCGTTCACCTGCCTGCCGGCGTTCGTGGTGCTCGGTGCGGGCAAGACGCCACCGCTGTGGCTGCTGGCCGCCGGCGGCCTGCTCGGCGCGGGCGCCCACTTCGTCAACACGCTGCCCGACCTCGACGACGACGCGCGGACGGGGGTGCGCGGCCTGCCGCACCTGCTCGGGCGGCGCGGGTCGCTGGCGGCCGCCGCCGGGCTGCTGCTCGCGGCGACCGCGGCGCTCGCGTTCGGGCCGCCGGGGCCGCCGCCGGTGCTGTTCTGGCCGGCCCTCGCGGCCGCGCTCATCGCCCTTTCCTGGGGCTGGTACCGCATGAGCCGCGACCCCGCGTCGCGGGCCCCCTTCCTGTCCGTCATCGCGGTGGCGTTGATCGATGTGGTATTTCTCCTGATCAGCGGCCTGAATCTGGATTGAGTCACCATTGCCAGGGTGGGCGTAATCGGCCGATCAACGGCATCTAGGCTGTAGTGCGGCCACCCCTTGATTTGGAGGACCCAAGGTGACGCGTTCGATTCCGGCCACGCCGTTGACTGGCCGCCGCACGGTGCTGCGCGCCGCGCTCCTGGCATCGGCCGCACTCGGCGTCGGCCTGCTCTCCGCCTGCGGGTCCGGGCAGATCACCCAGACCGACGCCCAGGTCCCCGCCGTCCCCGGGATCAACGCGAACAGCAAGGACGGCCTGATCGCGCTCCGCGACGGGGTCGTGGTCTACGCCGACCAGTACAAGCCGGGCTCGACCGTCCCGATCAACGTGCGGCTGTTCAACAACAGCACCCAGGCCGTCAAGCTCACCGGCGTGACCAGCGACAACGGCACGTTCGTGCTGGTCGGCGGCACGAAGGCCGCGGCCGCCGCCGCGTCGCCGAGCCCGTCCTCAACGCACGCCGGCGCCTCGCCGACCCTGTCCGGCACGAAGAAGCCCTCCGCCGGCGCGTCGTCGTCCGAGTCGGCGGTGGCCGAGTCCGAGGCCCCGAGCGCGGCGCCGGCGCCGACCTCGGCCGGCTCCTCGGAGATCTCCGTGCCGATCCCGGTGGCCGGCATCGTCGTGCTGAGCCACAACAGCGGCACCTACCTGGCCGTGGACAAGCTGTCCGGCGCCCCGCTGCTGTCCGGCGGCTCGCTGAAGAACGTGAAGTTCACCTTCACCTACGCCGACGGCAAGACCACCACCATCGAGCTGCAGAACCTGCCGATGACCACGCCGCTCACCCCGCTGCCGAAGCCCAGCCCGGTCGTGAAGCACGAGAACGGCGGCGAGTGACCCACGTTTTTGTCATACCCCTCCGTTAGCTTCAGGGTGTGACGAAGACCAGGTCCGCGACCTTCGAATGCGACGTCTGCGGGCATCGGCCTCCCAAGTGGATGGGCCGGTGCCCGGAGTGCGGTGAGTGGGGAGCCATCCTCGAGCTCGCCGGGGGCGCCGCGGCCGGCCCGGTCGCCCTGCGGGCCGTGCCCTCCCGGGCCCCGCTCGAGCCGGCCCGCCCGATCGCCGAGATCAGCGCCGCCCCGGCCAAGGCCCGCCCGACCGGCGTCGGCGAGTTCGACCGGGTCCTCGGCGGCGGCATCGTCCCCGGCGGCGTGGTCCTCCTGGCCGGCGAGCCCGGCGTCGGCAAGTCCACGCTCCTGCTCGACGTGGCCCAGCAGTGGGCCGTGCAGGGCGAGAGCCCCTCGCTTGTGGTCAGCGGCGAGGAGTCGACCAGTCAGGTCCGGCTGCGGGCCGAGCGCATCGGCGCCCTCCACGAGCGGCTCTACCTGGCCTCCGAGACCGACCTGTCCGCGGTGCTGGGCCACCTCGACGCGGTCAAGCCCGGCCTGCTCATCCTCGACTCGGTGCAGACCGTCTCGGCCCCCGGCGTCGACGGCGTGGCCGGGGGCGTCACCCAGGTCCGCGCGGTCACCGCGGCCCTGGTCGCCGTGGCCAAGGAGCGGGGCCTCGCGACCGTGCTCGTGGGGCACGTCACCAAGGACGGCAACGTCGCCGGCCCCCGCGTCCTGGAGCACCTCGTCGACGTGGTCCTCAACTTCGAGGGCGACAAGCACTCCTCGCTGCGGATGGTCCGCGGCCTGAAGAACCGCTTCGGCGCCGCCGACGAGGTCGGCTGCTTCGAGATGCACGAGGGCGGGATCACCAGCCTCCCCGACCCGAGCGGCCTGTTCCTGACCCGCTACGCCGACGCCGTCTCCGGCACCTGCGTCTGCGTCGCCATGGAGGGCCGCCGGGCCCTCGTCACCGAGGTGCAGACCCTGATCGGGGCCCAGATGCCGGGGTCGCCGCGGCGCACGGTGAGCGGCCTCGACTCGGCCCGCCTGGCCATGGTGCTGGCGGTGCTGCAGCGGCGGGCGGGCATCCAGCTGCACGACCGGGAGGTGTATGCGGCGACCGTCGGCGGACTGCGGGTCACCGAGCCCGCCGCGGACATGGCCCTGGCCCTTGCGGCGGCGTCCGCGGCCCACGAGCTGCCCATGCCGCCCGACCTCGTAGCGATCGGTGAGGTCGGGCTCACGGGTGAGGTGCGCCGGGTGGGCGCGGTTCCGCGGCGGCTGGCGGAGGCGGCGCGCCTGGGCTTCCGCTTCGCGCTGGTGCCACCCGGCTGCGGCCCGGCCGCGACCGGGGTCACGCCGCCGGGAATGCGGGTCCTGGAGGTCAACGACGTCCGGACGGCACTGCACTACGCGGTGAAGGCAACCGCCGAGGACGTCTAGGGGGCCTGTTTCATCACTGGGGTAGGAGCGGAATGCGAAGTCCAGACACGGACGTGCGCAGCAGGATGAGGCCCTAGACGTAGCGTTCGAGGATCGAGGCCTCGGCCAGGCGGGAGAGGCCCTCGCGGACGCCCCTCGCCCTCGCGTCGCCCACGCCCTCCACGGCCTGAAGGTCCTCCACGGTGGCGCCCAGCAGGCGCTGCAGGCTGCCGAAGTGCTCCACCAGGCGTTCCACCACCAGGGACGGCAGCCGCGGGACCTTGGCCAGCAGGCGGAAGCCGCGCGGGGAGACGGCGGCGTCCAGCGCGTCGCTGGCGCCCGGATAGCCCAGGGACTTGGCCACGGCCACCAGGTCGATGAGCTCCGTGGCCGAGAGGGCGTCGAGCTCCTCGGTGGCGTCGTCCGAGGAGCGGGCGCGGCGGCCGGTCGGGACGTAGTCGCGGATGACCAGGGTGCGGTCGGCCTCGACCCCGGCCATCAGCTCCTCGAGCTGGAGGGCCAGGAGGCGGCCGTCGGTGCCCAGCTCGACGACGTAGCCGGCGATCTCGTCGGCGATGCGGCGCACCATCTCCAGGCGCTGGACGACGGCCACGGCGTCGCGGACCGTCACCAGGTCCTCGATCTCCAGGGCGGAGAGGGTGCCGCTCACCTCGTCCAGGCGGAGCTTGTACCGCTCCAGCGTGGCCAGGGCCTGGTTGGCCTTCGAAAGGATGGCGGCGGAGTCGTCGAGGACGTGGCGCTGGCCGTTGACGTACAGGCCGATGATGCGCATCGACTGGCTCACCGAGATGACGGGATACCCGGTCTGCTTGGCCACGCGCTCGGCGGTGCGGTGCCGGGTGCCGGACTCCTCGGACGGGATCGTCGGGTCGGGCATGAGGTGGACGGCCGCGCGAACGATTCTGGTGCCGTCACTCGACAGGACTACGGCGCCGTCCATCTTGCACAGCTCGCGGAGGCGGGTGGCGGAGAACTCCACGTCGAGGGGGAAGCCGCCGGTGCAGAGCTGCTCGACGACGCGATCGTGGCCGAGCACGATGAGGGCGCCCGTGCGGCCGCGCAGGATGCGCTCCAGGCCGTCGCGCAGGGCGGTGCCCGGGGCCATGAGGGCCAGCGTGGCGCGCATTGGGTCGGCGCCGGGCAGAGCGGCGGCCCAGCCCCCGATGAGGCCGGTGTTGGCGCCGCCCCTGCCGGGCTCGCGGTCAATCGGCACCTGCACAGTCTACGGATGGTCGGACATCCGATGCTGGTGCGGTATCGACCCGGCCCGCAGAGCAGCCCCGAGGGGCAGCTGGCCGAGCTCGCCGCCTTCGCCCCTGACCAGGTGCTGATCGCGAACAACCTCGACAAGGGTTAGGTCAGCTGGACCTGCACCGGCTCGCTGATCTTGGTGCCGAGGCGGCCGACGAGGCCGTACTTGCCGGCCGGTGGGGTGGCCTTGTTGGCGCAGCCGGCGTTGGTCGCCTTGCCGTTCCAGACGTTGGTGAACGACACCTCGATCGAGGGCTTCAGCACCGCCATCTGGGTGCCCTTCGGCGCGTCGCAGTCGTCCGAGGACCACATCTTGACGGCGCCGACGGTGAGGTACAACTCCTGGGCATCGGCGCCGATGTCCCGCACGCAGTCGTGGGTCGTGGTGTTCTTGATCTTCAGCATGAACTTCAGGTAAGCGCCGCGGAACTGCACCACCTGGTCCGGCGTGGCCACGACCGACAGGTCGGCGTCGGCGCACGGCGGCACGGTCGCGAAGGCGGGCGCGGCGGGCGACGTCGTGGCCGGCGGGCCGGACGTCGTCGTGGCGCCCGGGTCGCCCGTCGTCGGGACCTGGATCGTCACGGACGGTGCCGCCGGGGCGGACGTGGGAGCACCGCCGGACGCCGACGACGCGGTCTTCCTGTCACTCGGGTCGCTGCCGCCGCACGAGGTCCACAGCAGCACCGCAGCGACCAGGATCACCCCGCCGACGATCGCTCGGCGCCGCCAGTAGACGCCGGCGGGGTGTCGGCCAACCGTCAGCTTCATGATGCACTCACCGTATCGGGGGAACGGCGAGTGATCGGGGCGGCGCGCCGAGTAGACGGCTCAGAGATAGACCTTGCGGGCATACACGGCGTGCGCGCCCGCGACCCGGTCGAGGAAGATCAGCCCGGCGCAGTGGTCGATCTCGTGCTGCAGTGCACGGGCCTCGAAGGCGTCGGTGACGATCTCCATCTCTTCGGTACTGCCCGGAGCGAAGCCGGCCACGACCAGTCGGTTGGCCCGCTTGACGTCGCCGGTGAGGTCGGGCACGGACATGCAGCCCTCGCGCCCCTTCTGCCACTGCGACGCCTCGACGACCCGCGCATTGCACAGCACGAACGCGCCGTGCGTCGTGCGGGCCTTCGGGTGGCCGGTGACGTCCACGGCGAAGACCTGGGCGCTCACCCCCAGCTGCGGCGCGGCCAGCCCGACGCAGCCCGGCGACACCTGCATCGTCGCCACAAGGTCCTCGGCGAGCTGCAGGATCTTCGGATCGGTCGGGTCGACCGGCTCGCCGGGGGTGCCCAGCACCGTGTCGGGCGCGCGGACGACCGGACGAACGGCGCCGGTCACAGCACGTCCGCGTCGGCCGGACGCAGGGTCACGTCGACGCCGAGGCGCTGCGCGGCCGCGCGGACGGCGACGTCGAGGACCGCCGGGTCAGCGACGTCGAGCTCGGCGACCACGACGTACAGGCTCCCGGACAGCCGGGTCGTGAGGTCCGTGATGTTGCCGCCGGACTCGGCCACGGCCCGCGCGATCGTCGCCACGATGCCGAGGCGGTCGGCGCCGTGCAGGGTGAGCACGTAGTGGCTGCCGGCCGGCTCGTGGGCCGGCTCCTCGACGACCCCGCGGACGCTCACCAGCAGCGTCCGGTCGGTGGTCAGCGGCTCGAGCGCCGCCTCGACGTCCTCGGCGGTGGGCGGGCCCGCGCAGACCAGCGTCATCGCGAAGTGCCCGCGCAGCCGGGTCATCGTCGAGTCGGTGAGGTTGAGGCCCAGCCGGGCCAGGATCTCGGCGACGTCGGCGATGATGCCTGGCCGGTCGTGGCCGATGACCGTGACGGCGAACTCGTTCACCGTCTTATCCTTGCGTATCGCCATCGAATCGAACACACAGACCACCGTCGCGTCGATCGTCACGCGATGGTATGGGGCCAACGCCCGCGACCTCGCCTGGCGCCGGCCGGGCGCCTCGCCCTGGGGCGTGCTGGTATCCGAGGTGATGCTGCAGCAGACCCAGGTGTCCCGGGTGGAGCCGGCGTGGCAGCGGTGGATGGAGCGCTGGCCGACGCCCGCGCACCTGGCCGCCGACCCGCCCGGCGAGGCGATCCGGGCCTGGGACCGGCTCGGCTACCCGCGCCGCGCGCTGCGCCTGCACGCCTGCGCCGCGGCGATCGTGGAGCGGCACGGCGGCGAGGTCCCCGACGACGTCGAGGCGCTGCTCGCGCTGCCCGGCATCGGCACGTACACGGCCCGTGCGGTGGCCGCCTTCGCCTTCCGCCAGCGCCACCCGGTGGTCGACACCAACGTGCGCCGGGTGGTGGCCCGAGCGGTGGCCGGCGAGGCCGACGGCGGCGCCAACACCACCCCGGCCGACCTGCGGGCCGTCGAGGCGCTGCTGCCCGGCGACGAGGAGGCCGCGGCCCGCGCCTCGATCGCGTTCATGGAGCTCGGCGCGATCGTCTGCACGGCCCGCGCCCCGCGCTGCGAGGAGTGCCCGCTTACCGGCGCCTGCGCGTGGCGGCTGGCCGGATCGCCGCCGTCGGAGGGGCCGTCGAGACGTTCCCAGCGGTACCACGGGACAGACCGATACGTGCGAGGGCTGCTCATGGCCGTGCTGCGGGCCAGCGACGACCCGGTCCCGGCGGAGCACCTCGACGCCGTCTGGCCGGACGCCGATCAACGCCGCCGCGCCCTCGACGGGCTGCTCACGGACGGTCTCGTGCGACAGCGGGACAAGACGTTCACACTGCCGGGCTAGGTTGCGCGCCGCCGGGGTGGGCTTGTTCACCGGCATGGATACCCCAAACGGGTACTCCGCACCACGTTTCATCTCGATAGGCTCAGTTCCGTGCTCTCCACCGCCCGGCCCCGCCGCGTCGCCGCACTCATCGGCGCCTGCCTCGCACTGGCCGTCGCGCTCACCGCCTGCGGCGACAAGAACACGGGCCACTCCCAGGCGAATGGCGCCGGCACCACGACCGCCGCCCCGTCCGCCAGCCCCTCCACCGGTCCCTCCGTCGGCCCGTCCGACGACGACACCGACGACCCCGACGACTCCCCCACCGCGCCGCGGTCCACCGGCGGCCAGTCGTCCCCGAAGCCCTCGGCGTCGAAGAGCACGGCCGCCGCGCCGCCGGGCACCACCTATGCCGACCGCCTCCCGAAGTTCGGCTCGCCCCCGCCCCCGCACCGGATCAACCTCCCGGAGGGCGCCGGCGTCCCCTACTACGCGCGCATCCCGACCGACCAGCCGGTGGCCTTCCTGACCATCGACGACGGCTGGGTGAAGCACCCAGAGGCCCTCGAGCTGCTGCGCGAGTCGGGCGTGAAGGTCACGATCTTCCTGACCATCAATGCAATCAAGGACAATCCGGCGTACTTCAAGCAGCTGCGCGACGCCGGCGCCGACATCGAGGCGCACACCCTGACCCACCCGGAGCTCAAGGGCAAGTCCTACGACTTCCAGCGCCGCGAGATCTGCGGCTCGGCCGACCAGCTGGGCCAGCTCTACGGCCGCCGCCCCACCCTGTTCCGCCCGCCCTTCGGCGACAAGGACGCCACCACGCTGAAGGTCGCCCGCGACTGCGGCCTGCAGGCCGGCTTCTTCTGGAAGGAGACCGTCGACAAGGGCATCGTGCGCTACCAGGAGGGCAACACGGTCAAGCAGGGCGACATCATCCTGATGCACTTCCGGGACCGCTTCGTCGACGACTTCATCGCGGCCCTGCAGGCCATCTCCGCCGCCGGCCTGACCCCGGCCCTGCTGACCGACTACATGCCGGCCCCGCCCCACGCCTGACCCATCCCCCACCCCGTCAGCGGCTCCCAGCGCCGCCGGCCGGCATTCGTCTACACGCCGCCCGCCCGTGACTCATCCCCCACCGCGTCAACGGCTCCCAGCGTCGCCACGCCTGACCCATCCCCCACTGTGTCAGCAGATCCCAGCGCCGCCGGCCCGGCATTCGTCTCGGCTATTCGGCAGGACCCCGGGGCACGAACCCGGCGGCGCGGCGCCGCGCCTCGGACGCGTACGTGGCGCGCAGCGCCGCCACCTCGGCTTCCGGCATCGGCAGCGCGCGCACGACGGCGGCCCGCCACGAGTCGGCCACGGCGAACCAGCCGGGTCGGCAGGAGAGCCCGTGCATGAAGGGCGGCACAGCGGCGAGATCCTCGGTGACGTCGAGCCGATCGGCGAGCCGGGCGTCGACGGCGGGCACCCGGGCCAGCCGGCGCAGCACCTCCCGGTCGCCGTCGTCGAGGCCGTCGATCACGGCGCCGAGGAGGTACTCCTCCAGCCGCTCCTCCACGCGCGCCAAGTTCCGCAACCGCTGATGGCGTTCACCGGCCGGGTGCTGCGCCAGCCACACTCCCGCCAGCGCCACGAGCGCCGGCCAGCCGTGCAGCAGCAGGTGCAGGTCGGGCGCCAGCTCGTCGGCCGCCTCGGCGTCGCCAAACGCCCCCGCTAGCACCTGGTACGTCTCGTCCTCCGCGAACGCCAACTCCCACGCCGAGATCCGCAGGGCCTCTTCCACCCCGGGGTCCTCGTCGGCGGCCACCACCACGCAGTCCCGCCGGGCCAATCGGCGAAGGAGCGCCCCATCGGCGGCGGTGACCCCGTCGACGGCCAACGGCCCGCCGACCGCCACCCCGCCGGCCGTGACCACCGCGCCGTCGGCCGAAACCCGGAGCCCGGATGCGTCGACCATGATCCCGTTGCGGGCGGCCACCCAGGCGTCGAGCAGCGTGCTCTTTCCCGCCCCGGCGCCTCCGTACAGCACGACCATCCGGCCCGCGCCATCGAGCACGCGCATGAGGCCCGGCCGCGGAATTGGCCGTACCGCACCCCGGCGTCCAAATCGTCCGGACCCGAACGACTGCCGCCCCTTGCTCACGACCGGCAACATACCCGCCGCCCCTGGGAGAGACGCACCCTGCAACCCCCCTCATCGAATCCCTATGGCAGTTAGCCACAACGCCAGGGCTACAAGGCTAGGGTCAGGAAAGCCATGATTACTGATATACCGGACATTTCTCCTGGCGGTGGTTTCCAGGGGTCGTTGCAACACGGCGTTTCAGTTGGTGGTGAGGAACTGGGCGAGGCGTTCGGCTGGGGTGTCCCAGCCGAGGGTTT
>NZ_JBFAZW010000072.1:0-62123 GCF_040682015.1 Dactylosporangium sp. NPDC051485 | reverse complement strand
TTGGTCCTTCGACAAGCCCAATCATCCCTGCTGGCAAGGCATCCGTTCATCTATGCCACACGGTGTTATATTCCTATCCGCGGATCCGGGTCAGAGCAGCGCAGACAGCCGTCGCCGGTCTCGTTGACGAGGAGAAGACCGCGGCCGAACAGCACGCCGCCCTCACCAAGCTACGGACGGCCCTGTCGAAAGCCGCCCAGACCGATGCGCCGCAACGACTGCGTCAGCTCGCCGCCCTCGACCGCGAGATCACCGACCAGGAGCACCAACTCACCGCCCGAGCCGAGCCGCTGCGCACCCGCCGAGAAGAGCTGCTCGCTGAACTGGGCGACTTCCGCCCCGGCGGCTCACAGGCCGAAGCCCTCACAACCGCAGTGCGGCAACTGGCTCAGCTGCACGAACGCATCACCAACGAAGCGCAACGTCGCGAACGCCACCAAACGGACGTGCAGGCCCTCGAAGCCCTGCGAACAGAAGCCGCAGCGGCCACCGCCGAAACCGCACGGCACGAGCCGCTCCTCGCAGAGGCAGAAACCACCCTCGCCGACCGCGCCGACGTCGTCGATGGGCTCAAGGACGATCTGGCGAAGCTTCGCGCCGCCCTCGCCGACGCCCGCCACCACGCCGAGCAACGCCAACAGCTCGCCGGCACTAAGCAGCGTCTCGACGCCGCAGCGACTGAGACGGCTGCGGACTTGGAGAAGAAGCGGGAAGCCGCCAACGACCTCGACCGCGAGGTCGAGGCCGCCGATGCGGAGCTGCAGGACCAGCGGCGGGCCAACGCCGCCGCCCACGCCGGTGAAGGCCTGACCTCCGGCGACGCATGCCCGGTGTGCGAACACCCGCTGCCCGACGGGTTCACCCCACCCCACGCACCGGACCTCAAGGCCGCGGAACGCGCCCTCGCCTCCGCGCAGCGGAAAGCCAAGAAGGCCGGCGAGGCGGCCACCGAGGCGGTCGCCACCCACCGCGAAGCGCAGGCCCTCGCTGACCGGGCGACGCAGGACCTCACGGCACAGACCACGCGGGCCCAAGCCGCCCTCGACGCCCTCACCATGCAGCTCGGCCCGTTCAAGCTCGGTTCCGAGGACGACGTGATCCTCGCCGCCCGCCTGTCCGCCCTGCGACAGGCCACCGAGGAGCATGCCGCCCTTGCCGAAACGGCAGCGACGCTGCGCAAGAGCAAGACGGAGGCCGCAGCCAAGGCCAAAGCCCTCGGCAACCAGGTCAAACGCGATGCCGCTGCGGTGGAACGCGAAGAAGGTGAGCTTGGGAAGCTTTACGCCGGAGTCACCGAACTTATCCGGCAGGTGCCGCAACGGTACCGACCCGACGAGCCCACCACCGACGCCGTCCAAGCGCGGCAGAAGGCCGCCGGCCGCGAACAGGAAGAACTCGCTGGACGTTGGAAGTCGATCGACGGCATCGACGACGAACTCACGCAGCTCAGCACACTGCGCCAGGAACTCGCCCAGCGCCGCGCCGAACACGTCACCAAGCCGGCCAAGACCACCAGCCAAGCCGTGCTGAAGCTCCGAGCCACGCAGGTCGCGGTCGCGGCCACGCTGTCGCTGCCGGAGGCACCCGACATCGACGTCACCGCCGACGTCAACATCCACGCCGAGTGGGCCGCCACCGTCGCCGCGAAGGCGCTGGACGCGACGACGTCCGCCGACCACCAGCTCATCCAGCTTGACCAGGTTCGACGCCGATGCGCGCAGCAGAGCGCCGCGATCATCGCGGAAGCGCCGACAGGCGGTAAGCCGCTCGAAGAGGCACTCACCGATGCGATCGGGCGCAAAGCCGTCGCCGACAGCACCTATCAGGACGCGACCGCCAAGACCATCGAGTACGACAACCTCGTCGCCCGTCTCAAGATCGCGCAACCGCACGTGGACGGGCTCGATGCCCTGGTGAAGCTTCTAGGCGACGGGAAGTTCGTCGCCGACGTCGTGCACGAGCGGCAGCAGACTCTGCTGGGCACCGCCACCGGGCTCCTGCGCGGCATGTCCCTCGGGCGGTTCGCGTTCGGCGCCGACTTCCAAGTGTGGGACGAGCACACCTGCCGCCTGCGGGATGTGAAGACCCTCTCCGGCGGAGAGACATTCCAGGCCAGCTTGGCCTTGGCTTTGGCGCTCGTCGAACACGCCAGCAGCAACGGCGGCCGGGCCGAGGCGCTCTTCCTCGACGAAGGCTTCGGCACCCTCGACCAGACGGCGTTGGCCGACGCGCTCGACGCATTGTCCACCCAGGCAAGCGCCGGACGGCTGGTCGTCGTCATCAGCCACATGCTGGCCGTTGCCCAGCATGTGACGTCCCTGATCCGGGTTACCAAATCACCCGTCGGCAGCAGCCTGCGGTGGGCGACCGAGGCAGAGCTGGTCGCCCTCGCAGACGCCGCAGATGCCGACGGACTGCACTCATGAACGAGCTCATCCGTGTCGCTTGGGAGGCCGAACGTCGGCCATTGGCTCAGGTTTCGGGAGGGCTGGTCGCGGCCTGGACCATGACGGCGGTGAGGTGCTCGCCGACGAGGACGGTCGTGGCGGATCGAGGGAGAATGACGGGCGTGCGCAGGAGGCGGGTGGCCGCCACCGCTGCGGCGAGTGCTCCGCGGAGGTCGCCGGTTGCTGTCCTGAGGCGGTCAACGAGTTCGACGAGCGATTCGGCCGCGACCGCGATCGTCGGATGCTGGTGATGGACGGTCTGCTGCAGGGCCCGGTAGACCCGGTGCGGATCGGTGCGCAGGTCGAGGTCAAGGATGAGGCCGACCTGCTCGTCGAGTTCAGCCGGTGTGGTGTCGTGGTGATCCTGCGCCGCTGCGAGGACGGTGGCGGCGAGGATGTGGGAGCCGGTCAAAGGGTCGATGCCGAGCACGCTGCGGAACAGCACCCAGGTCAGCGCGGACAGGTCGTTGCGGCCGGTGTGTCCGCTGCCGAGCTGGTCGAGGATCGGGATCAGGTACCAGTCCTGAGCGGAGTCGGCGAGGCGGTTCACGCCGTGCACGGTCATGTTCACGCGGCGGGCCTTGGGGTTGGCTCGTGCCGCCTTCTCCGCGTAGTACACCGCGGCGTCGGCGTGGGCGAGGCACTCGTGCAGGTCGTTGAGCCGGGCCAGGGACAGCGCTGCCGATTCGAGGGTCGGCCTGTGTTCGGCCGGCACCGGTGGGAGGTCGGCGTCGTGGATGCCGGACTCGAAGGCGCGGACGGTCTCGGCGGCGATGAGCTCAATGGCAAGGTCGAACAGTTGGCTCCGGTCGGCTGGGCTGAGCTGGTCGAGGGCGAAACGTTGCGTGAGGTCGGCATTGAGCTGCTTGTTCGCGGCGGCGTCGCTCGTCGCTGTTGGCAGTTGCCAAGCGGCCCAGCCGACCAGGCATCCGTCGCATTCCGGCTGCCCGATGCGGCTGGGGTCGTTGTCCGCGCGCATGAGTGCTGCGGTGAATGTCTCTCGCCACCGGCACAGGTGAGTTGGCGATTCGGGATGGATGCTGAGCCGGCCAAGGTTGAGGCAGTCGTTCAGCAGCATCTCGGACATGGCGGTGCTCGGTGCCAGTGGCAGGTCCCAGGTGTTCACCGGGGCCACGATCGGTTCGTTCGGACGGTGTCGCAGCAACGTCAATGTGACCAGTTCGCCCAGCAGCCTGGCGTCACGCCGGCCGCGGTCACGCCGCGGCTCAGGCGTGGGGTGGCCGGCGGCGATGTGGTCCCGCTGGGCCTGTTCCCACGCCTTCTGAGCCTGGTGGATCGCCAGATCGTGCTGGGCGCGGGAGCGCTGCTCGGCGCGGCGCTGCGCGGCTTCGTCGGTGCGTTCCAAGGCGATGCCGCGGATCAGCTGGGGGTCGCAGCCGGCGCATCGGGTCAGCGCTTCGTCGCGTACATATCGTTCGAGGTCCTCGCGGGCGCGGAAGGTCATCGGCCCGCCGCACACCGGACAGGTCAGGTCGGTGGCGGTGGCGCGGACGCCGGCGGCGGCGGTGGTGTGGCTGCGGCGGATGGACACGCCGAGTTCTCGGTAGAGGACGGTGAGCGGATGTCGCCACACCACTCGGTTGGTGTCGGCGTCCACGCCGAGGGGTTCCCAGTACAGCTGACCGAACGTGACCAGGTCGTCGGCCGCGTCGACCACGGGCGTCACGTCCAGATTCAGCGGCAGCGGGACAAGCACCTGCTCTCGGATGGCATCCACGTCGGTCACGATCACCGATCGTCACACAAGATTCACTGGGTGCAAAGCTCGCCTGCTTGTCGTGCCGTGATGCCGTGGTGCTCGCCCGGAGCGCATCCTGGCCGAAGTGATCGCACAGAAACCGGACCTGACCGCGTTCGACCTCGGCGGCGGGCACGTCCAGCGGCGTGGTCACGGTTGCCGGCATCTACGGTCTCGACTGTGCGGCGCGAGGCCGCACTCGGTGGGGTCGAGCAGCCCGACGACTCGCCCGCTCGGCTGCGCTGCCCAAGGACGCTCGGTGGCCAGGTGCACCTGCACGCGGCGAAGCCCAGTCGGAGCGATGGCGAAAGGATCCGAGGTGGCGGCCAGCGGCAGCGTCACGGCTCCTTCCCTGATCGTGTCGACCATGGCAAGGCGCCCGAATGGGTTACACGGGGAACAGCGCGCGGTGTACATGGGCTGTTGTCCCAGCGTGCTACAGCGCAGCTCGTCCCGGTACCGCAAGGTTCCCGAAGTGCGCCCGGCACCTCGATGCCTCGACGTGCCGAGAAAAGTGTCGTACCCCCGCCATACCGTGATCAGACGACAGGGCACCGTCCGTCGGCAGAGGATTTCCTCGTTATTCGGAGCAAGTCTGCGTGGAGCTCAGAAAGGGCGCGTCGGTGAAGAAGATCGACAAAAGCGCGCACATCGGTGACAGCGCCATCGCCCTCATCCACACACGGGTCAACGAGATGGGCTTCGTGTGGCACGAGCGCAAGACGGACGCCGGCATCGACGGCGAGATCGAGCTGCGCAATCCGACTACCGGTGAGGTCGCGAACCGGGTGCTGTTCGTGCAGAGCAAAGGCAAGGGTCTGCGGTTCCCCGGGGAAAACGAGACGACGTTCCACTTCCTGTGCAGTGACGCCGACGTCGACTACTGGATGAACGCACCCGTGCCGGTGCTGCTTGTCTGCTCACACCCCGAGTCCGGTGAAGCCTGGTGGATGCATGTCCAGGAGTGGTTCGCCGACCCCGCCCACCGGGCATCCGGTCGGATCGACTTCGACAAGAACACCCAACGGTTCGACCGGTCAGCCGGCCACCGTCTGCTCAACCTCGCCGACCCGCACGGTGACGCGCACGTCCCAGTCGCCGAAGACCGGCCCGAGACCCTCACCAGCAACCTGCTGCACGTCACCATCCCCAAGATCATTTACCGCGCCGCGATCGACACCCAGGATCCGGTCGAGGTTTACACCCGCCAGCGTGACCTCGACACCAAGCTACCGATCGGGAACGACTTCATCCTGCGCGGCGACCGGATCTACACCTGGCGCCCACCGCACCAATCCGCCCTGGGGAAGGTCATCACCGGCAAGGTGACCGAGATGCCGGTGGCCGATTGGGCCGACGCGGGCGACGACGTGCGGCAGCGCTGGCTCGTGCACCTGCTCAACCAGGCGCTGCGGTCCGACACCGCCGACGAATGCGCCTGGCACGGCGGGCGAAAGATCATCTACTGGCGCCCGACACCCGACCTCAGCGCCAGGAGCATCCGAAGCGCCAGCGGGAGAACCCGGCAGGTGTTTACCCCGAAGTACAAGAAGACGGACCCGAGCCGGCTCAGCTACTGCCTGCATGCGGCGTTGGAGTGGCAGTTCCTGTCCATCGACGGCAGCTGGTACTGCGCACTCGTGCCCACCTACCACTACACCCGCGACGGATACCGCGACTCCTACTACTTGTCGGAGTACCTCGCCGGCATCAAACGCCTGGACCGGAACCCGGCCGTCTACCACCAGACCCGCATGTGGGCGCATTACCTCAGCGGCGGCGACGCACTGGACTTCCGCAACACCATCCTCACCTACGGCGACCTCGAAACCTTCCATGCCGACAAGGGCATCGACGACAAGGCGTGGCTGGCAGATCCGCGAAAGACCACTGACGACGAAGAATCGACAGAGAGCGACGCCCTCGATGTGGAGGACACCGAGGACGAGCACGCGGCGACCGAGGACGGCGACGGCGATCTCGCTCTGTTCGAGGTGTCCCGATGAAACTCACCGTCATCGACGAACCGAACCTCGAGTTCGGGGCCGGTGCCCGACACGTCGACCCGCGCCACGGCATCACCGACTACGGCCCGGCCGACGCAACCAACACCGCGGTGCGCACCATCCGCGCCGGCATCGTCGGCACTCCGGCCGCCATTGACGGTCTGCGCCGGTGGCTGGACCGGTGTCGCAGGCCCATCGAGGCCAAAGACAGCCGCCTTGGGCACCTCTACGTACCGTTCCCCGGCTTCGACACCAGCGCAGGCTTCCACTCCACCCTCATCTGGGACTCCCGCCTGGAGCGGCCCATCCGAGAACGAGATCTCAAGCGCCTCGTCGGGCTCAAGGCACAGGATGCCGTCACGGCCGCGCTCGACCTGTACCTCGCCGAACTGGAACTCCTCGACGAGGAGCCCGGCTGCGACGTCATCCTCGTCGCTCGCCCCGACGAGCTCGCCGAACGCCCGACCCGCGAGGCCGATCCCGAGGCGCCATGGAAGAAAGCGCCGCTGCCCGAACCCGTCGATGACTTCCGAGCCCTACTCAAGGCCCGCGCCATGCGCTTCAGCCGTCCGATTCAGATCATTCGCCGTACCACCTGGGATCCCAGCTACAAGCCTGTCGCCACCGAAAAGCCGCGCCTGCAGGACGAAGCCACCCGTGCCTGGAATCTGCACACTGCGCTCTACTACAAGTCCGGCGGCGTCCCTTGGCGGCTTCCTCGCGACCCCAGCGACCTGACCAGCTGTTATGTCGGTGTCACCTTCTACCGCAGTGGCGACAACACCACCCTAGAGACCAGTGTGGCGCAGGTTTTCAACCAGCGCGGCGACGGCGTCATCGTCCGCGGCGCTCCGGCCAAGGTCTCGCGACACGACCGGCAGCCCCACCTCAGCCGCCAGGACGCCCAAACGTTGCTCACCGAAGCCCTCGCCCGGTACCGGGGCGAGCACCGGACGCTCCCAGCCCGAGTCGTGCTCCACAAGACCTCCTCGTACACGCCCGACGAGATCGCCGGATTCCACGCCGCCGTCAACGACGCCGACATCGACACCCTCGAACTGCTGTGGCTACCCGCCAGCGACCCGGTCCGCCTGTTCCGGTCCACCAACCACCCGCCGCTACGCGGCACCATGCTCAGCCTCGACGACCGTCGGCACCTGCTCTATACCCGCGGCAGCGTGCCGTTCTACGGCACTTACCCGGGCATGTACATTCCCACCCCGCTGCCGTTCCGGCTCGTCGAAACCGAATCCAGCCCGGAACACCTTGCCGAGGAGCTCCTCGCTCTGACCAAGATGAACTGGAACCAGACCCAACTCGACGGCCGGCTTCCGATCACGCTGCGCACCGCCGACCGCGTCGGTGAGATCCTTCGTCACCTCGGCCCACACGACCGACCGCAGGGCCGCTACGCCTTCTACATGTGAGACAGCTCAGCGGATCGACGGCTTGCAAGCCTGTCGCGAAAGGGATTGGCGTCGCCCGCTGCATCGGCGGCCCGCTTGGTGCCGGTGTGGAGTCCACGCCGCCCGCCACGGCCGTCTCGCTACCGGCCATGCGGGCCCCACCAGCGGAAGAGCCCGGCCACCGCCCGCAAAATCGCCGGCTTGTCCTTCGACTCCGTGCCGTGGAGTGCCGACCGGACGATCAACACTCGGGACGCGGCACTGATGCCCGCGAGTCCAAGCAGCAGCACGACGACACCCCATGGATCGCCGTCAGCGACGGCGAGAAGTGCTTGCATCACCGGAGTGACAGTCCTTCCTACCCGCACTAATCGAGTGCGCGCAGGGCTCAGCTCGACCAGTGGCTACAACTGGTAAAGCTGAGTGCCCTGCCCGGAAAGGACCTCAGGTCGATCTTGACGCACAACAGCCATTAGCGACCGAATCCAGGCGTTCGGTCGGCACGCTGCGAGCGCACCGCATGCTAGCGCAGGCACCACCGGCTCATCCATCAAGTCACTCCTCCGCGTGAGCGCGCTCCGACCGACAGCGTGCGCTGTTCTCCGAATTCGCGGCCGTCGAAGACGCCTTCGGCGCCGTTGCGTTATTTGATCGGACGGCGGTGAGGCCGTGCTCTTACTCCGCTGCGCACTAATCCAAGCCGGACAGTAGATCGGCCTGCGTATCGACGCTCTTGAGGTGGGTCGGAAGCATCTCCCGCAGGCGGTCCCTCGCGGTCGTGACGACTCCACGGTGGACTTCGAAGTCCACCGCCCTGGCAGGGGACACGACGAGTGCCAACCGCGCCAGCGTCGCGCCGTCCGTGCGAATGCGGTCGCGGACTTCGACGGGAGTGGCCCCACCGCTGGGTCCTGGCCGCTCAGCGACGTCGAAGACGTAAATCCAGCTCCGTGGTTCAGCCGAAGGGTCGTCGAGCAGCGTGCCTGTCCCGTCGGGATTCCGGGAAATCTGCGGATTGCCGAGGAATCGTCGCCACGAGTCCCAGACCGGCTGCGGTAGCGCCAGGACGCTGCCTGCTGAATCGTCCTGGTTCGTGACCTGGAACTTGAAGACGATCTGGTAGAAGGTGCGTTTGAAGACGTTGGCGATGTTGGGTCCCTCGATCTTCCGGCGGGGCCACTCCGGATTTTCGGCAAGCTGGCGGTGGAACTGCGCCGGGTGCAGGTCGAGCGCGCTCCGCAGCGCTTCCACCGCTTTGGCGTATGTGCCGTGCATGTCGGCCGTCTGCAGCTCAACCGCGGCGTAGCGGCCGAGCGCGAAGGGCATGCGGTCGGTCGAGTTGGCGGCGGGTGCAACCAACTCGATGACCGTCGTGTCGAGCGACATGAGCGGGGACGCGGCGGTCGCCTTGAACTGGATCTCGCCGCCGGCCTTCGCTTCGAAGTACACGAAAACGCGCTGCTGGCCCTGGCGTAGGGCGGCGATGACGGACGCGGCCACATCCGCCTTCTTCAAGCCGGATGCGGCTGTCAACATGATCTCGTCGTCCGGCGCCACGGCGTACAGGTGCCGGATGATCGGACGGAGCAGGTCCTGGTCCAAGGCCCGGACCGGACATACCAGCCAATCTTGGCGCGAGCCATTGCTGGTCGTGCTGATGGTGCAGACACCCTGGGACGGCCCTGTGCCGTCCTTCTTGACTTTGATGCACTGCCGGTCTTCGTGGAACGCTTTGGACAGGAACGGGCACCGCTTCTCCGTCTGGTCGCGAAGCGCCGTACGAGAGGCCGAGACAACCGGGAAGACTCGGTGGCCGAACCACTCCGCGACATGTGGCCGCTGGAGCTCGGCATAGTCCGGCTGGATGTCCAGAACTGGCGCTGCCTCGGGGTCCGTCTGCGTCACCGCGCAAGACTACGCGAGGCGATCGTCGGACGGGGATGTCCCGTTGCGCTGCAAGCCGTCGCGAACGGCTCTCAGCAACCAGGGCCGCGCCAGCCTGTCCGGCAGAGTCTGCGCTAGAAGCGGCTTTGCCAGTGGCCTTCGGGTACGGGTCGTCAACGGCGAAGTCGCCAGCGATGCGGCGCAGCTGCAGGTCTGCGCAGAGCGCTTGACGATGTCGCGAAAGGCCAGCACATTCATGCCGCATCGATTTAGGCAGACAGGTGGGACAACGATCAGGATGAAGAGCGAAGAGAGCTCAAATTCGACGCGGCGAGCAGCCAGGCTTTCGCAAGCGGCGGGCGAGACCGCTGGCCGGACTGGACACGGTAGCAATCCGACCACGTCCGGCGGCGGGGAGGGGGCGAGGCATGACGATGGTCGGGCTGGAAGCGCTGAGTTTGCTGGTGCTCCCTCCGCGATCTTCCGGGCCGACGACCATACAATCGGCGGCATGACAGCGCAGCCCGAAGCGGACAAACCAGATAATCTGGATGATATCTCTGGCGAGGTCTGGCAGGGCGACGCCTACGACCTGATGGCGAAGCTACCGAACGAGTCGGTGGATTTGATCATCACCTCGCCGCCGTACTGGGGCCTCCGCACCTACGGGCAAGACCACAACGAAGACATCCTCAAGGAGTGGACAACAGAGGGTAACGACGCGCTGGAGACGCCCAGCTACGACTGGTACCGCCTCCACGGAGGAATGCTCGGACTCGAACCCCTGCCCGAGTGGTACGTCGATCACCTCGTCGAGATCCTCCAGCGCGGCGCTGCTGCGCTGAAGGCGCGGGGCAGCATGTGGGTAAACATCGGCGACACCTACTTTGCCCGCTGGTCGAGCATCCGCATGAACGGCCGGCAAGGGCTGGGCGGCAATCCGCGTCAGCGGCGGAAGACACCCATGGGGGGCCATCGCCAGGAGAAGCAGTTGCTACTCGTGCCGGCACGCTTCGCAATCGCCATGCAGCAAAAGCGATGGATTGTCCGTAATGACCTAATTTGGCACAAGCCAAACGTGCCACCGCGACCGGAGAAAGACCGCCTCCGGTTGGCTCATGAACACTTCTTCCACTTCGTGAAGCGAGCCAAAGAAGGCCGGCCCAGCTACTACTACGACACGACGCCCCTGGAAGAGGGCGGTCGCGACGTAGTGACGGTGAACGTCCGGTCGGGCTCAGACGGGCATTCAGCGACCTTTCCGCCGGAGCTGATCAGGCCGCGGATCATCAGTTCGTGTCCGCCGGACGGCCTCGTGCTCGACCCGTTCTGCGGAACGGGCCGCTCGTTAACAGTCGCACTAGCCTCTGGACGTCGAGCGCTGGGGTTCGAACTCGGTGACGACTTCTCAGAAGCCGCGTGTACGAACATCCTGGCCGTCCAAGGGCAGCTTCCGGCATAGCTCATGAGCCATGCGCTCTGCCCTCATACTCAAGGCCCGGTTGCTCGACAGCGGTCCGGCACCCGCCGTGAGGCCGGAACCGCTGTCACTCCTCCGGTTCGAGGAACCGGAACCCGGACGCCGGCGGCATGGGTCGCAGCTACCCAGAGTTCCCTGTGGTGGCGGCCAGCTCGCACAGGCCCGTGGGCATACTGCGAATTCCGGATGGATTGGGTCGTGCGGTGGCGCCGAACGGCGGCTGGTTGTGGAGCCAGACCAGCCCGGCGAGGTTGGGTGGCATGGCCCACTGCGCTGGACGCGCCGGGTTGACTGAGGTACTGCCGATGTAACCGTCGCCGATGTTGAAGTGGAAGCTGATCGTGGGGTCACCGTTGAGCACGGCGTCGAGGTCGTCGAGGTCGACGCTGGTGAAGCGATGGGCGCCGACTGCGACGACGAGCGGCACATGGTGCCGGTCGGCCAGCGCGGTGTACTTGCTCACCTTCTCCTCGACAGCGCGGGTAAGGCGGCTGGTGTCGACAGGTCCGGCGATACCGCTGGGTGCCGCGAATTGGGCATAGAGGCCCTTCGTCGACGCAAGCGGGCCGAACCTATTGGCCATCACGAGGAAGCTGTAGCCGTGCGACTGGATCCTGGTGATGCCCGGCGAGCCGAGAAGTCTTGAGCGCAGTTCACGAGCGATCTTCTTCGCAGTTCCGGAGTCGGGTGGCCGCAGCGCCACGTGCCGGCTCCCCTGCAGGATCAGAGCCACGCCGACCGGAATCTCCGCGATGCGGCGCTCGAGCGCCTGCCACCCACGGATGCGGCCGAACGTCTCCTTCGTCGGCTGGTCGGTGTGCACCTCGAGCAGGAACGCCACCTGGCCATCCGGGGTCAGAGCGGTCCAGTCAGGAGTGAGTCCACCGTGGTCCTGCTCGTAGACCGCGGCGTAGCCGCCGGCCCGGATCGCGGCGCCGGCGGCAAGTTCGAACGTGACCGGCCAGAAGTGTTCGTCCAACCACAGGCGTCGGGCCAGCGCGTCCCCCTGCGCTGGCGGCAACAGGGCGAACTGTTCGTCATACCAGGTGCGCCAGTGGGCGAAGGCCGGGTCGACGGCGATGTCATAGGTCAACTGCCGCTGCTCCCGCCGGCGCTCGCCGTGCGCGGCCTGGTGCGCGGCGACGAAGTCTGCTCCGAACCGGCCCTTCTTCACGGGTCAATTCTTGCTGGTGCGGGCAATCGCATTTATGCCGCAGGGCGCGACCAGGCTGAGTGAAACCCGGTGGTGGGTCCGGGTTCAGCGGTCGGATACTGGTCGCATGTTGTCGCAGCCGTTTCCCGCCGGGCTTGGCCCGGAGGACTTCTTGCGGCACATGGCGTCCCTGCGCGCTGAGATGCCGACACGGGTACGTCACCAACACGTCGTGTCGCAGGTGGTCTTGCGGCGCTTCGGCACCGCCGATCGCAACAACGGCTGCGAGCTGCGGGCGGTGGCGCTGGAGTTCGGCCGTTCCAAGCGCCGCGGCGTAGCGGGTTGCGGCGCGATCGATGACTTCGTCCCGGCCGCGTCAGCGTCCGCCGAGCGACTCTGGCAGCAGGTCGAGAACCGGCTCGGCGACGCGATCGATGCGGCAGAGGCCGGGACGGTGTTCGGCAGCGCCGAGCACATGGACGTGATCAAGGACGCTGTCGCATTGCACTTTATGCGCAGCGTGCACCTGCTGCTGGCGCACTACCGCGCCGCCGCGCAGGCCTGGGATCTGCTGCGTCGGTCTGTCGTCACCCGTGCAGGTGATCTTCTCCGAGCGCACTTCTTGGACGTCACGGGCGTCCATGCTGCGGGCCCGTGGGCGCTGGAAGCCGCATTCGACGACCTTGCCCGGCAGCGGATCGACGAACTGCTCGACGGGCTGAGCTTCCGTTCCCGGGTCGAGCAGAATGTCGCTCGGATGAGTGACTGGCTCACCACCGCGTCGCTGCAGCTGCTCCGGGCGCCGTCGCCGTTGTACATCGGTGACGCTCCCGTGGTCCTCGCGGCGGCTGGCCGCACCCGCTATGGGCTGGCTGGTGGCCTCGGTCTCGGCGGCACCGAAGAGATCCTCATGCCGTTGACGTCTCGACTGGCGGTGCGGCTGTCCGTCGGCGGTGCTGGATACGCCGATATCGACGACGCCGAGGTCGACCAGCTCAACGTGCTGCAGCTGGCGAACGCCTACCGGTACCTGTACGCGGCACCGTCGGAGCCTCTGGACGCGTTCGTCGCCGTCAACCGCACGGCATGGCCGCGACCGCCGCAGATCGACACCGCCAAGGACACGGTGCGGCAACTGCTTCGCACCCTGCCGCGGCTGTCCCGAACGGGACCGTAGGCTGCCGGAGGTCTTGGTGCATCGCCGCCTCCGATGGAGGCGGGACTCGGCCACAACCGGTTGCGACATCGGTGTAGCTGCACTGCCCTGGGCCGACCACGCGGATTGTCGGACACGACCGCTGGTACCCAATCGCCCTCGCCTGAGGGCTCGTACGCACGACATCGAAGGAGTCAGGTTGATGGGGTTCGGTTCCCAGGACGGCAGCGACGCGGGTGCGCTGTCGCCGAGGCAGGCGCGGATCGTCGCGCAGCTCGCCCGCCTGGTGAGCCGCGGCGCGGCGGACTTCTTCCATGACGCCTGCCGGATGCTGACCGAGACGCCGCCGCATCCGAGCGGCACGCACCTGATCAGCCACGCCCTGCGAGAAGCCGACAGCGCGTTGCGGTACGTCCTGGAGGCGCACGCGGCACCGGAGAAGGCCGGCACCGTGGAGCCGGGTGAGTGCGAGGCATGCGGGCACGAAACGGGCGGGCATCTGCGCAGCGTCACGGCCGCGTGTCAGGCACTCGAGCTACCCGAGGACCATCCGGTCGCGGTGTTCTGGCGGGAGCAGACCGTACGCTCGTCGTCGAACCTCGCTGGTCGTGCGCATCGGCACGCCCTCGAACGGCCACGCCCGGTCGACCGGGAGTTCCTGGCGTTCTTCACCCGAATGGAGGACTTGCTCGATGTGGCGCTGGAGCGGTTCGAGTACCGCTACGCCGGCGTCTTCGACCGCCTCGACACGCTGCTGGCCGCTGGGCCGAGTGTCAAACGAGCCAAGGAACTTCGGCAGCGCTTCCCGGCCAACCCGGTCACCCGCGGACGGTTCTTCGGCCGGGCGTCGGCCGGGTGGGTGCAGCCGCTGACGAAGAACGGCTTCTTCACCTACCCGCCGATGCCGCGCCACGACCCGATCGACGACTCGTTGGACGTGCCGGCCTGGCCGGAGTCGGAGTACCTGGCCCGGGTCGCGGCCGAGGTGCCTGACGCCGTAGTCGCGGCGGTCCTGGCAATGGAACCGACCCAGAACAGCCGTGTGCTGTGGGATCTGACCCGGCTCGCCCTGGCGCTCCCGCCAGACCACGCGGTCCGGATCGCGCCGGTGCTGGTGAATGCCATTCCAGGCCCGTACGGGGTCATCGCCGCCGACCAAATCGGTGACCTCGCGGTGCACCTGGCTGAGGGCGGGCACCCGGACGCTGCGATCGACCTGCTGCGCGCCGTGCTATTGGAGATTCCTGGCCGGGACGCGGGCGGTGTGCGCAGCTCTGACTACGTCAGGGTGTTGCGGGAGTCGGTGCCCGCTGTGGCCCGGGTGGTTGGCGGGCCGGCGGTGGACCTGCTCATCGACCGGCTCGTCAGCGCCGTATCCCGCGACCGCCTGACCCGCTCCCAGCTGTGGCGTCCGGCGATCGAGCCCGATCCCGACCGGCGCCGGGACACCGACGTGCGCAACGCGCTCGTCGACGTCCTGTTTGAGGTCGGTATCGCACTGCACGACGCCGGAATCCACCCAGTACGGCGCACCGTCGCTGCCCTCGCCGCCGACACCCCCGACGTTGTGCCCCGGATCCGGCTGCACCTGCTGCGGCAGCGGGGCAAGGACATGCCTGACCTCGTCGGAGCTGAGCTGCGCGACCGGGCAACCCGGGTCGACGACGCCGTCGACCGGGAGTATCTGCTTCTGGCCGAGGCCGGGCACGGGTGGCTGCCGCCGTCGGAGGTCGCCGACCTGATCAACCTGTTCGACCAGGACCCGGACACGACGACCTGGCAAGAGCGTCTCGCCCGCAACGCCGACGACGGGGTTCCGGACGAGGACCTGCTGCGCAGCCGGATCGGCCGGTGGCGACGCGACCGGTATGCCGCGCTCGCAGCGTGGCTGGACGACGACCACCGTGCCCGCTACGAGGCCCTCATCGCCGAGTACGGCCCTGCCCCGGACCGGTCGTTGCCGCCGCCGGCAGCGTTCGCCGTCTGGTCCGGCGAGGACATCGAGGTTCCCGACCTGCAGGCGCTCACGGCCACCGCGGCAGCCCACGTGCTGCGCGACTGGCAACCGCCGCAGGACTGGCGGGAACTGGACCGCGCCTCGATCCGACCCGCGCTCACGGCCGCCGCGCAGACCGAGGCGACCCGCTGGAGCGCCGACTGCGGCGCATTCATCGGGCTGCCGCCCGAGTTCGTCCCACCGATCCTCAACGGCTTCTGGCAAGCGGCCTCAGCCGGCGCGGAGCTCGACTGGGCCTCCCTGACGACGTTCCTGACCTGGGCCGACGCCCAGGCCGCCGCTGAACTCGCCGCCGGTACAACCCGACGCCAGGAACGGCTGTGGCGTACCGCCCGGTACGCCACGATGCGGCTGTGCACCGTCTACCCGGACGCCGACCCCGACCGCATCCCCGCCAGCGCCGAACCGGCCCTGTGGTCGATCATCACCGCCGCGTGTACCGATCCCGACCCGCACCTCGCCGACGGCCGGGACGATACCGACGACGGGCACGCCGACCCGGCGTCGCTGGATGCGGTACGGCCAGAGGCGTTGCGCGCAGCGATCCTCTACGGGCTCCGCGCGCAACGTCGCTCCGGAGGTGGCGTCGTCCCCGAGGTGATGGAGGCCCTCGACGCGCACGTCAGCCCCGCCACCGATCCGGCGCTGTCGGTCCGTGCCATGTTCGGGCAGCAACTGCAAACACTGCTGCGCCTGAGCCCCGGCTGGACCGCCACCCACCTCGACAGCATCCTGCCTACCGACGCCGAGCACCGCAGGGCGTGGCGAGCGGCCTGGCACGGACACCTCAGCAACTACGTACTGACGGACGCCGCCTGGGTCCTGCTGCGACCGCACTACCATCACGCGGTCGATCTCCTCGATCCGGCAACGACCGGCGAGTGGGCAATGCAGCGGGCCAAGCAGCTTGCGATGCACCTGGGAAACCGGTACTGGTTCGGGCAGCTCAGCCTCGACGACCCAGACCGGCTCCTCCGCCGCTTCTACGAAAGGGCACCAGCCGCCGCAGCCGGCACGATCATCGAAGTCGCAGGCCGGAGCTTCCGCCCGGACGAGCCCTTCGATCCGCAGCACCGCGAGCGACTCGCCCAGCTGTGGCACTACCGCATCGACGCAGTCCGTGACGGCGGTGACCCGGCGGAACTGGACGGCTTCGACGCCTGGTTCGTCAACGGCCCATTCGACGAGGCATGGTCCCTGGAGCAGCTAAACGATGCGCTGGGAATCGTTCCGGACCTTGACCTCGGCGTGCACGTACTGCGGCGGCTGCGCACTCTCGCCGCGGGTCACCCGCACGCCTGTCTGCGAGTGCTGAAGCACCTCGCCGGAAACCGTGGACGGTATTGGGAGGTCGCTCGTCACGACGCGCTCATCCGCGACATCATCGGCACGGCGGCCACCGAACCCGGCGCTACTGGCGAAGCTCGACAGCTCGTCAGCACCTTCGCCGTTGACGGCTTCGACTTCCGGGACGCACTCCACGGCACCAACCGATTCGGCTCACCGTCGCCCGAGGACCCGTCGACGGACGATCCGCCAGCGACCCAACCCTGACCGGCGCACCCACAACCGACGCGGGAGCATCCAGCGTCGGGGACGAATCGCCACAGCCGCCCTACACGGAAAGGATCAAATGGGATGGCCGTTGTCGTCGAACCCGTCCTCACCGAGGAGAAGCTCCGCTCGCTGCTTCACACCGGCGGCGAGCAGGCCGAACTGGACTTCAAACGGTCGTCCGACCTGTCCCTCACCTACGACGTGGTCGCCCTGGTCAAAGACGTCGCCGCGATGCTCAGCAACGAGCTCGGCGGCTACATCATCATCGGCGCGGCCGACGACGGCACACCCGTGCCGGATCTCACCGCCCGCCACCTCGAACTGTTCGACGAGTCGCGGCTGCGCTCCAAGCTCGTCAAGTACTTGCCGGAGCCGTTCGACTTCGGCGTCGCACGGCACACCATCGACGGCTGTCCGCTGGTACTGATCTACATCGCCGCGAGCCCGCGCGGCTTCCACGTCTTCACCCGAAACGGCGAATACGAGCTCGACGACCCGCAGGCCCGGGGAGGCAAACGCAAAGGCTTCGAATTCCGCCGCGGCGACGTGTTCGTCCGCCGTGGCACCTCCAGCGTGGTATGGGAACCCGCGGACCGTGAGCGCCTCGTGGCCGCCATCGTCGCGCGGCACAAGGAGCAGTGGCGGTCGGAATACCGCGACGAACTCGCGGCGATGATCAACCTACGGCTCGCCGCGCACAACCTGCAACAACTACCCGCTGCTGCCATGACCTGGCGGCTGGACGCCGACGCCTTCGACGAACTCGCCCTCGAACTGATCCGGCGAGGCGACCACATCCCGCTCCGCCGCGCGCTGCTGCAAGCCGCCACCGACGCCGCTCACATCGAGACGTCGGAACCGAACGAACTGGACACCCTGCTGCACCGCATTACCAGCATCGCGGCCCTGGCACTGATCTACCAGCAGCACGAATGGTTCACCGAGGCGCTGCAGGCACTCGTTCGGATCTTCCAGCACCCCGGACAACCACGGCAGCCGCTCGCCGCCATCCAACGCCGACTCCTCATCGCCACCCACGCCTACGCGATCGGCGCGCTGGCCGTCCGAGCCCGGAACTGGGCCGCCGTCCGGCACATCACCGATCGGCAAGTCCGTGGCGTGGAGTTCGACTACTACAAGAACTGGCTACGGCACGGGATCGTCAACGCCGCCCGCGCCGAGCTGCTCGACGACTCGAACGCGGACATCATCGGCCGGGCCCACAACATCATCCGCAACGTGGCGGCCTTGCACGCCGACATACCCACTGATGCGGGAGAAGTCCTCGACAGCCTCTGCCAGTTCGACGCGCTGACCGGCATCGTCTTCCTGGCCGACCCGGCCGGCTCGGGTAGCCCCAGCTACGCGCCGAACTTCGCGCGCTACAACCACCATCGCACCGAACCAATCTTCGTCGAACTGGTCACCAGCCCGGCCATGCGTAAAGACCTCGCCGACGGCAACGACGCGCGGATCGCTCGCGCGATGATGGAGATCGACGCCATGGCCCGGAGAGCAGGATTCCGCTACGACGGCTGGGACGGCTTCGCCTACACCAACAACCAGGCTATGGCGGCGTACCTCAAACGCCACAGCACCGCCGGGGCGCCGGAGGCAGACGGCACCGCATACCTCGGATAGGCTGCTGCGCAATCGTGGGTAGCGTGCTCCGAATGTGTTCCGAATGTGATCGGACGTTACGCGATCTAGCAGCACAGCCCACACCGTTTCATCACGACGGCTCAGTCGGGGAAGGGCACTGCGGACGACTCACCGTTGCCAACGCGTAGACCAGCGGATACGCTGACCCCGTCGAACGACATAAAGCGTTGCGTTTCAGCACGCCCGGAGTTGACTTCAAGTCAATCGCTCAACGGATAGAGCATCTGACTACGGATCAGAAGGTCGGATCGCCAAGACGGCTCCTCGGTGCCCCGCCTACCGATCCAGCAAAGAACGTTGGCCAGCGCGGCCGTCGACCGCCTCGCTGATGTCGATCGCGTACCCGCTGCTGTTCCTCGTCCTGCTCAACACTCGCGCCGCGCGGCTGGTCCCGCTACCGCACCTAATGACCGGCGCACATACTGCGTCTGTCTGTGTGACCTACCCGGCCGCCGACGCCGAGGCCCGTCCGGCCGACCAGTGCGGTCGGAAGTCCCAGTAGGGCCTCGGCGGGTGACTGGTCCTACTGCTTCACCATCGTCTTCTTAGTTTTGAGGCCCGGGGCCTTGTCCGACGTGCCCTTCGGGCTGCGGGTCTTCGGGTCCGTCGCGGCGAGCGACTTGGCCTGGGCCTTCGCCTGCAGCGAGTTTTCGGGCGTGGTCTCGCTGGTGGTGTAGTGACCCGGCAGTGAGAAGGCGTTGCCGAGCTGCGGGACGAGGTTGGGTGACAGGGCGTTGGGACCGCCGATGAGCACCACGTCGGCCATGGCCGCCGAGTTGGCGGACAGGTAGTCCGAGACCTGGTGGTCCAGGCTGTTCGGCGCCGTGAGCAGCAGCGGCCCGAAGTTCGCACCGATCATCGCGCCACCGGTGAGGGCGTCGTACCACGACGTCATCGTGGCGATGCCGGCGTAGCGCGGCGAGCCGAAGAAGAACTCCGCGATCATCCGCGCCGTGTCCTGCGCGGTCTGGCCGACGAGGTCCCAGCGCCCCCACTGCAAGCCGACCCAGCTCGGCAGCTGTCCCCGGTTGTAGGCGTTGATCAGGGCCCGGTCGGCGGGGCCGCCCGCGGTGACGATGTCGACCTGGGTCGGGTTGAACTTCCTGAGGTACGCGACCGTCTCGGGCGTCAGCATGTCGCCGGCGGTCAGCACGATGACCGTGCCCGGGTTGGCGCCGGCCGCCGCGCCCGCGGCGAGGGCGTCGTAGTAGTTCAGCGCGGTGGACAGGATGATCGTGTCGGGCGTCGTGGTGATCGCGTTGGCGACGGCGATGGCCGTGTCGAAGAGGCTCTCGCCGGCGACGCGGTGGGTGGTGTACCCGAGGCTCTTGAGCCGGTTCTCGATCGGCGCGGGGAGGGCGGCGGTGCCGCCGAGCAGGTACACGTGGCCGGAGTTGCCCAGCACGCGCTTGATCTCGGCCTCGACACTCGCCGACAGGCCGTCGCGCGGAGTGATGAGCAGCGGGGCTTCCTTGTTCACGGCGAGTGCCGAGCCGGACAGGGCGTCGTAGTACACGTCGTTGCGGGACAGCACCACGGCCTTGGCCTGCGTGAGGCCGGTGCCCGTCTGGCCGTGGCCGGCGTAGTTCCACCGCGACGTCGCGATCGCGGTGTCCAGGGCCGTCTGCCCCCAGACCCGCTCGACCAGGCCCGACTTGACCGGCTGCCACGTCGGGAAGGCGCCGACGGCGACCACGGGCGTGACGACCTTGCTCGCGACGTTGATCTTCTTGATGCCGGTGGCGGTGAGGTGGCTGGTGGCGCTGGCGAACAGGATCGTCGAGCCGTCCGGCGACCACTTCGGCTGGACGTTCCACGCGCCGGCCGCCGCCTCGGTGGTCAGCTGGACGGGGTTGGAGCCGTCGCTGCCGGCCAGCCACAGCTGGGCCTTGTCGGTTTCGTAGTCGCTGCGGACGAAGACGATCTGCGACCCGTCGGGCGAGACGTCCGGGTCCCAGCCGTCGGTGAGGATCCTCTGGGGCCCGTTCTGATTCTGACTGTCGAAGCGGATGATCCAGTGACTGTTGAATTCGGCGAATTGGTCGTAGTAGATCGTCCCGTCCACGGCCACGGTCGGCCGGTCGGCCTGGGAGGCGGAGGCGACAAGCAGCGCCGAGTCGAACCAGTTGCCGCCCGTGCCGACGTACCGCAGGCCGGTGTTGAGGTCGCTGAAGACGACGAAGCGGCCGTCCTGGGTCACCGTGAGGTTCCGCGCGGAGTGGGTCGGCACGTCGATCAGCGACACCATGCCCGTGCCGTCGGGGCGCACGGAGTACAGCTGGGAGCCGCTGCCGAAGAAGAACCGGCTGCCGTCCGGCGCCCATTCACCGCCGCTGACGTCACTGTAGGCGAGCTCGCGTGCATTGGCCCCGTTCGCGTCAGCGATGTAGACCTTGCCGAACGCGCTGTACGTGATCTTGCCGACCTCGCCGGGAAGCGTCGCCGAGGCGGCCCGCTCCGTCGCGGACATGACGAACGGTGCGGCGGCGGTCGTGGCCGCGGCGGCAGCCACCGCCCGGAGCATGCCCCGGCGGCTGAGCGTGGATGACAAGGCGTTTCCTCCCCGAATACGTGTTACGCCCCCGGGCGTACGGCGTGGGCGCCAGCCGCGCGGAAGGCGACCCGAAGTGTAAGGCCGAAGATCTTGAGAAAGATAGGCCGAGCGGCACCACGCCGCGGCTCTGCCGACCTGCTCAAGCACTGATCTACTCAATGGCGGGGAAGTCGCCGTCGCGGTCAACTGGCGCGCACGACCAACGGGCGGACGGTGGTGTCGGCCCGCGAGCCGGTGGGACGCGGTGATGGAAGGTCGGGAATGACGCCCGGCAGTGGTCCAAGCCGCCTCGCCACCGACTCCGGGGGTATGGCAGTCGTGACCCGCCGTGGCTGTTCCGCGCGGCCGCGCCGGGACGCGGTCACCACAAGCTTCTGTTCACGGAGCCGGCTGCAACGTATCTGGTCACCGCACTAGGCGATGAGGCCGGACTGGTAGGCGAATACCACCAGTTGGGCTCGGTCGCGGGCGCCGAGCTTGATCATCGCGCGGCCGACGTGGGTACGGGCTGTTGCGACGCTGATGCCGAGCCGTTTGGCGATTTCGTCGTTTGCCAGGCCCTCGGCGGCAAGGACCATGGTCTCGCGTTCGCGATCGGTGAGGGTGCGCAGTTGCGGGTGCGGGGTCGTGGCCCGCGGTGCGAGGGTGACGAACTCGCGGACCAGGGTGCGGGTGACTGACGGCGACATCAGCGCCCCGCCGTCGGCAACGGTCCGGATGGCGCGTAGCAGATCTGCGGGACTGGTGTCCTTGAGCAGGAAGCCGCTCGCGCCGTGGCGTAGCGCGTCGAAGACGTATTGATCATGTTCGAATGTGGTCAGTACGATGATCCGGGTTGCGGCCAGCTCGGGGTCGGCGGTGATGCGGCGGGTGGCCTCAAGTCCGTCGATGCCGGGCATTCGGACGTCCATGAGAACGATGTCGGGGCGGGTCCGGCTGGCTGCCACCAGCGCGCCGAGTCCGTCCGCGGCCTCGCCGACGCAGGCCAGGTCGTCTTCGTTGTCGATGAGTGTCCGCAGCCCGAACCGGACCAGGTCCTGATCGTCGACGATGAGCACGTTGATCATGCTGGAGTTCCGATCGGTAGCCGCGCGTGTACTTCGAATCGTTCGGCCACCGGACCGGCGGTGAACTCGCCACCCAAGGCCTCGACCCGGGCTCGCATGCCCGCGATGCCCGAGCCGGCGCCGGTGATCGTCGCGCTGGTCCGCGGGTTGACCACGGCGATCGTGATGCTGTCGGGCTGGTACCGGACGGTGACCTCGGCCCGGTCACAACCGCCGTGCCGGAGAACGTTGGTGAGGGATTCTTGCACGATGCGGTACGCGGCGAGGTCGACGGCGCCCGTTACCGGGTGGTCCGCCGCGCCGGAGACGTTCAGGCGGACGTCGATGCCGGCGTCGGCCATCCGCCGGCCCAGCTGTTCGAGGCTGGCGAGACCGTGCGGCGCAGTTCGCTCGTCGTCGGCCCGGCGGACCACGGCAAGTGTGGCGCGCAACTCGTCGAGAGCCTGCTGGCTGGTACGGCTGATCGCGGTCAGGGCCGCCTGCGCGTGGTCGGGCTGGCGCGCCATGACGTGCAGGGCGACGTCGGCCTGCATCTTGATGGCGACCAGGCCGTGGCCGACGATGTCGTGGACTTCCTGCGCCATGCGCAGCCGCTCTTCGTCGATGCGTTGGCGGACGACCTCGGCTCGTGCCCGCTGCGCGGCGTCATGCCGCAGCCGTAGACCGTATCCGACGGTGGCCGGCACGACGGTCCAGGCGGCGACCGGCGCAACGCCGAGCCAGCCCAGCGGTCGGTCCGAGGTGAGCAGGTGTACCAGCATCAACCCGAGCGCTGCGGCGGAGCACCACAGCGCCGGCCGCAGCGGCCCGTGCCGGGTCGCGCTGTACACGGCAAGCATGAACACGACCAGGATGGGACCGTACGCGTAGCCGGCCATGAGGTACCCGGAGGTGCACAGCGCCACCCCGGCGAGCGTGGTCAGGGGGCGCCGGCGGCGAAGCGCCAAGCCCAGCGTCGCGGCGACGACCAAGGCGTAGCCGGGCAACCCGATCGGCACAGCCTGGCGAAACACCCCGTCCGCGACCGCGGTGGCCGCGGCGCAGGGCACGGCCAGCAGGCATGCGGCGGCCAGGTCCACCGCCAGCGGCCGATCAAACATCCAGCGCCCCACGCAACGATCCTCTCAGCGCCGCACGGCCGTCACGTATCGCGCACGCGTGGCGAGTACCCCGAAAACCAAGGCTCCGAGCACGCCCGTCAGTTGCACGACCTGCCCCACCATCACGGTCACGCCGGCATGGCCGGTCAGGTTGTCCAGGCCGGTCGGGCTGAGCAGGAATCCGACCGTCACGAACGCGCCGAGCACGGCGCCCACCACCGGCACCCACCACCACGGCGCCGCCGCCACGAAGACCGCACCGACGAGCAGGATCACGATCCCCGGCGGTACCGCGACCGGGAACTTCACGCCGCCGGCCCACAACAGCCCGATCCCGCATGCTCCCACGACGAGAGCACCCACCGTGACCCACCGCAATGCCGCTGCCGATCTCATGATGACCTCCGCATATCGCCGCCGCGGCCACACCCGTTTTCGGCACGCTGTGCCGGCGCCGTGGCCGTGCCAGGGATGCTTCCACCAGGAAGCGGGTTGCTCGTCCACCGTGAAGCGGCATGCGGCCTACGAAAATTGCCGTAGCGCCAGGGGTAAATCTCTATTTAACCAATAGGCTTTGACGAGAAAGCTGCGGTTGCCTACGCTTGGCTCGTGTCGGCCCACGCGAACTCACCGGCCCGGACTCGGCCGGTGGACGCCGGCCCGTGGTCGGGCCGGGCCGAGCTGGGGCTGCTGGCCTGCTGCGTCGGCGCCGGGTTCGCGACGCTGTTGGACTCGGCGGTGGTCACCTACGCGGTGCCGTCGCTCGGTACCGAACTGGCAGCACCGACCAGCGGGGTGCAGTGGTTCCTGTCCATCTACTCGCTGACGTTCGGGCTCGGGCTGGTTCCTGGCGGGCGGCTGGGCGACGCACTCGGGCGCCGCAGGCTGTTCATCCTCGGGCTCGTGCTGTTCGCCACCGGTGCGCTCGGGTCGGCGATCGCGCCGGGCATCTGGTGGGCGGTCGCCGCGCGGGCCCTGCAGGGTTCGGGTGCCGGACTGATCAGCGCGCAGGTGCTTGGGATCATCCAGGACAGGTTCACCGGGCTGCAGCGGGTGCGTGCGCTGGCTGCCTACACCGCCGCCGGGGCGGCCGCCGCGGTGGTCGGGCCGCTCAGCGCCGCGCTCGTGCTCGCGGTGGTACCAGGCGGCCTGGCCTGGCGGGTGGTGCTGGCCCTGAACCTGCCGTTCATCCTCGCCACGCTCCTGCTCACGATGCGGTTCATTCCCGACCGGGCGCGCCTGGCACGGCGGCCGGATCTCGACTTGCCGGCGATCACCCTGGTCGCCGCATTCGTACTGCTGGTCACCGTGCCCGTGGTCGACCCTGGCATCGAGGGCGGCCGACTATGGGGCATCGTCGGCGTGTGCTGCGTCCTGGTGGTGGCGACCGGCCTCTGGGAGCGCAGTTACGCCGCCCGCGGCCGGACCCCGCTCTTCGTCCCCGCGCTCATGACGTCGCGCGGGTTCGTGCTCGGCAATCTGATCGCGCTGCTGTGGTTCGGCGGTCTGCTGGCGCACTCCACGGTGCTGACCATCTACCTGCTGCAGGGCCTCGGCTGGAGCCCGCTGCTGGTCGCGGCCGCCCTGATTCCGGGCGCCCTGGTCCGGGTCGCCGCGTCCTCGCTCAGCTCGCGCGTCTACGCCCGCCTCGGCGCGCGGACCCTGCCGATCGCGCTCGCCGTCCAGGCGGCCGGCTTGGCGGCGCTGGTCCTGGTCTGTACCACGTTTACTCAGGCGCCGTTCGTCGCCGCGATGGTGGCGATCGAGATCGTCCTCAGCATGGCCTCGGCCGTCTTCGAACCGCCGATGCGGGCGATCACGCTCGGCTTCGCGTCCGTCGCCCACCACGGCGTCGCGGCCGCCTTCCTCCAGCTGACCCAACGGCTGTCGGCGACCTTCTGCGTCGCCCTCGTGACGGGTGTCATGCTCACCGCGGACCTGCGCACGGTCACCGCCGACGGCCTGCAGCACGGCGTACTGATCTGCTTCGGCCTCGTCCTGGTCGCCTGCGTCCTGTCTTTCAGTCCGGCCCTGCGGGCCACCGCGCAAACTCACGGCGCGAGCCCGGACGGCGCCCACGCGATCCGAGCCGCACGCGCCGATCCCGGGCTGCAGCAGGAGCATCCCGGCGACACGTCGGTCCGATGCCCGGCCGGCTGACCGGCCGGCACGCCGTCCACAACGACTGCGTCGTCGGCCCGGACTCCCTGGTCAGCACCTCCCTACTCGACTATGCGATCGTCCTGGGGTGCCGTGGGCAGGAGCACGGTGACGACCAGTCCGCCGCCATTGCGCGGCTCGGCGTGCACCGTCCCGCCGTGCGCACCCGTGACCGCCCGCACGATGGACAGCCCGAGTCCCGCGCCCGGCGCCGCGGCCCGCTCCACGCCGAGCCGTCGGAAGGGCTCGAACAGGTTCGGGATCTCGTACCGCGGCACGACCGGCCCGCTGTTGGCGACGCTGACGAAGACGGTGCCGTCGGGGCGGGTGCCGCTGGCCGCGCGGACCCAGCCGCCCGCCGGCAGATTGTGCCGGACCCCGTTCTCCACCAGGTTGTACACCAACCGCTCCAGCAGCACCGCGTTGCCGGTCGTCGGTGCCTCGCCCGCGTCGACCGTCACGTCGACGCTGTCGTGCGGCAGGACCGTGGCCACGTGCGACACGACGTCGGCGAGGTCCACGAACGACCGGTCAGTGACCGTGCGCTCGGAGCGGGCCAGCAGCAGCAGACCGTCGATGAGCCGTTCGTGCCGGGCGTTGACGGCGAGCAGCGTCTGGCTCAGTTGTCGCAGCTCCGGCGACGCCGTCGCGGGGTCGACCGCCACCTCCAGCAGCGTGCGGTTCAGCGTCAGCGGGGTGCGCAGCTCGTGCGAGGCGTTGGCGATGAACTTGCGCTGGCCGTCGAAGGAGTGGTCGAGCCGCGCCAGCATCAGGTCGAACGTGTCGGCCAGCTCTTTCACCTCGTCGTGCGGGCCGTCCAGCGCGATCCGTTCGTGCAGGCCGCGGTCCGGGGCGTTGGCGATCCGCAGGGCGGTTTCGGTGACCCGGTGCAGTGGCTGCAGCAGCCGCCCGGCGACGAGCCAGCTGAACGCGAGCGCCGCGGCGAGGATCACGGTGAGCGCAAGGCCGCCCTGAGTCAGGAACGCCTTCAGCGCGCTGTTCGTGACGTCGCCCTGGATCTGCTTGACGTACATCGAACTTGCGCCCTGGCCCGGCGCGAGCATGGGCGGATGCGCCTCCCCCTCCATGAAGACCACGTCGCTGGCGAGCCGCTGGTGGACCAGCAGGTAGGTGATGCCGAGTAGCAGGAGGCCGGCGAGGAGGACCAGGCCGCCGTACACCAGGGTCAGCCGGGCCCGGATGGTCATATGTCTCATGCGAGGCGGTACCCCACTCCCGGTTCGGTCAGCACCACCGGCGGGTCGCCGAGCTTGCGCCGTAGCTTGAGGATCGTCATCCGCACCGTGTGGGTGAACGGGTCGGCGTTTTCGTCCCACGCCTTCTCCAGCAGCTGCTCGGCGGAGACCGCGGCGCCGTCGGCGCGCAACAACTCGGCGAGGACGGCGAACTCCTTGCGGGACAGCGGGACGTAGCGGCCGTCGCGGTACACCTCGCGGCGGTGTGGGTCGAGCCGGATCCCGGCTAGCTCCAGTACCGGCGGCGTGGCGGGGCGGGCCCGGCGTCCAAGGGCCGTCACACGGGCGGCCAGCTCCCGGAACGCGAACGGCTTCGGCAGGTAGTCGTCGGCGCCGAGCGCCAACCCGGCGACCCGGTCGTCGATGTCGGCGGCGGCGGTGAGCATCAGCACCCTGGCCGCGGACTCCCGCTGGGCCAGCGCCCGGCAAACGTCGTCGCCGTGGACGACCGGCAGGTCGCGGTCGAGCACCACGACGTCGTAGTCGTTGACGTCGAGCCGCTCCAGCGCGGCGCCCCCGTCGTGGACCACGTCGACCGCGTGCGCGTCGCGCCGCAGCCCTTGCGCCACCGTCTCGGCCAGCAGCGGCTCGTCCTCGACCACCAGTATCCGCATGGACCCATCGTCCCGCGCCCGGCTGTCAACTCGGCGTCAACGTTTCCGGTTACGGCCCGGTGACGCGCCGGCGGCTTGACTGCGGCATTGGCGGCCGGCGTCCGTCCGGCCGCGCCAGGAGGAGACATCATGCGCATCAGGACAGCGCTCGTCCTCGGCCTGCTGCTGGTCCTCGGCGGCGCCGGGTGTTCCCGCGGCAGCGACCGGGACGACGGCGTGGCCACGGCGAACGGCGGGGCGAAGTCCAGCGCTGGCCCCACCGCCACGCTCAGTCGGGACCCGCAGCGCGACCAGGAGAACATGCTGAAGTTCGCGGACTGCATGCGCGGGCACGGCATCCCGATGGAAGACCCGCAGATGGACGATCACGCTTTCCAGATGTCGATCCCCCAAGGCATCGCCAAGGAGAAGGTCGACGCCGCACAGAACGCGTGCAAGCAGTACCTGCCCAACGGCGGCGAGCCGATGAAGATCGACCCGCAGATGCAGGAGAAGCTGCGCCAATTCGCCCAGTGCATGCGGGAGCACGGCGTACCGCACTTCCCCGACCCGTCCGAAGACGGCAGCGTCATGATCGACGGCAACAACCTCGGCGTCGACCCGCAGGGCGAGGAGTTCAAGAAGGCCGAGCAGCAGTGCCAGCAGTACATGCCGAAGCCCCAGGGCGGCGGGGAAGGCGGGCAGAAGACCAGCACCAACGGCGGAGCCGGCGCATGAGCCGGCGCAGGCGCGGGCGGGCCGGGAAGGTGGTCGCCGTCGCGACGGCGGTAGCGGCCGTCGGTGCGGCCGCGGTGGCCGGGTTCGGGCTGCCGGACCGCGGCAGCGAAGCACAGACCCGATCGCAGACACCGGCGAAGACGGCGCAGGTCACCAAGCAGACGCTCGTCGACACGCAGACCGAGGACGGCAAGCTGGGCCACGGCGACACGACGACGGTCGTGGGCAAACTCCCCGGTACGGTCACCGAGCTGCCCGCGGTCGGCGCGTCCCTCCAGCGCGGACAAGCCGTCTACCGGGTCGACAACACGCCGGTGGTACTGCTGTACGGCGCCCTGCCCGCCTACCGCACGCTCGCGCCGGGCGTGAAGGGCGCCGACGTCAAGCAGTTCGAGCAGAACCTGGCGGCGCTCGGCTACACAGGCTTCACCGTCGACGAGGAGTACTCGTCCTCGACCGCCGCCGCCGTGCGCAAGTGGCAGGGCGACCTCGGCCTCACCAAGACCGGCACGGTCGACCTCGGCCGGGTGGTCTACGCGTCCGGCCCGGTCCGCGTCGACGAGCGGAAGGCGGCCGTCGGCGACCCCGCCGGCCCCGGGGCGACGCTGCTCACCTACACCGGCACCGTGCCCGTCGTCACCGTCGAGCTCGACGCGGCCGACCAGCGGATGGCCAAGTTGGGCACCGCGGTCACGGTGAAGCTGCCCGACGGCAAGAACGTGCCCGGAACGATCAGCCAGGCCGAGACCGTCATCAAGCCCGCACAGGGCAACAACGCGGCGGTAACGAAGATCCAGGTCACCGTCGTGCCCGACGACCCGCAGGCGTTCGCCGGGCTCGACCAGGTCACCGCCGAGGTAGGGTTCACCGCGGACCGCAAGGAGAACGTGCTCGCCGTGCCGGTCGCGGCGCTGCTGGCGCTCGCCGAGGGCGGGTACGGCCTGCAGGTCGTCGACGGGGCCACGAACCGCATCGTTGCGGTGCGGATCGGCATGTTCGCCGCGGGCAAGGTCGAGGTGAGCGGCGACGGGATCAGCGACGGAACCGTGGTGGGGATGCCGTCATGACCCCCGTCGTGGAGCTTTCGGAGGTGACGAAGGAGTACCCCGGCGGAGTCGTCGCCGTCCGGGACGTCAGCCTCACCGTGGAGGCGGGGGAGCTGGTCGCCATCGTCGGCCCCTCGGGCTCCGGCAAGAGCACGATGCTCCATCTCATCGGTACCCTGGACCGCCCGTCGTCGGGAACCGTGCGCATCGACGGGCACGAGATCGCGGCGCTGAAGGACCGGCAGCTGTCGGCCCTGCGGGCGCGCCGGATCGGGTTCGTCTTCCAGCAGTTCCACCTTGCGCCCGGCCAGCCCGCGCTGGACAACGTGGCCGACGGCCTGCTCTACGCGGGCCCGTCCCGCGCGGAGCGGCGCCGCCGGGCCGAGGAGGCGCTGCGCCGGGTCGGGCTCGGCGACCGGCTCGACCATCTGCCGCACGAGCTGTCCGGCGGGGAGCGGCAGCGGGTCGCCATTGCCCGAGCGGTCGTCGGCGAACCGGCGATCCTGCTCGCCGATGAGCCGACCGGAAATCTCGACTCCGCATCGGGGGCTGGTGTCGTACAGCTGCTGCGGGAGCTGCACCACGCCGGAGCGACGATTCTCGTGATCACCCACGACCAGGAACTGGCGTCCAGCCTGCCCCGGCAGGTCGCCATGCGCGACGGGCAGGTGGTCTGACGTGACGACGATCCATCCCAAACCGCTGCAGCCGGCCCGGCTGTTCCTCACCGACGTGATCCGGGTCGGCGGCGCCGGGCTGCGCACCCGGCGACTGCGGGTGTTCCTGTCCGCACTGGGCATCGCGATCGGCATTGCCGCGATGACCGCCGTCGTCGGTATCTCCTCGTCCAGCCGCGCCGAGCTGGACCGGCAGCTCGCCGCGCTGGGCACCAACCTGCTCACCGTCGCACCGGGCAACGACCTGTTCGGCGGCGGCGCGACGCTGCCCGACGAGGCGGTGCCGATGATCGCCCGGATCGGCCCGGTGACCGAGGTTGCCGCGACTGGCAAGCTGTCCGGCCTGCACGTGTACCGCAGCGACCACATCCCGGCGGCGCAGACCGGGTCGATCTCTGTACAGGCTGCGCACCTCGACCTGCCGCGCACCGTCGGCGCCACGCTGGCCGACGGTGTGTGGCTGAACTTGGCGACGGCCAGGTACCCGGCGGTCGTGCTCGGCAACGCGGCCGCCCGGCGGCTCGGGGTCGTTTCGGTGGGTGACGGCGTCCAGGTGTACCTCGACCGCCGCTGGTTCACCGTGATCGGCATCCTGGAGCCGGTGCCGCTGGCCCCGGAGCTCGACGCGGCAGCGCTCGTCGGCTGGGACGCGGCGAAGACGTACCTCGACTTCGACGGGCACCCGACGACCCTCTACACCCGGTCCCGGGACGCCTCCGTCGAGGCCGTCCGCGCAGTGCTGGCCGCAACCGCGAACCCACAGTCGCCGAACGAGGTGAAGGTGTCCCGGCCCTCCGACGCGCTCGCCGCCCGGCAGGCGACCGACCGTACCTTCACCGGCCTGCTGCTCGGCCTCGGCGCGGTGGCGCTGCTCGTCGGCGGGGTCGGCGTGGCGAACACGATGGTCATCTCGGTGCTCGAACGCCGGGCCGAGATCGGGCTGCGCCGGGCCCTCGGCGCCACCCGGGGGCAGATCCTGCTGCAGTTCCTGTCCGAGTCGCTGCTACTGTCCGCGCTCGGCGGGGCCGGCGGCGTGGTGACCGGGATCGGGGTGACCACCCTGTACGCCGGCAGCCGCGACTGGCCCGCCGTCGTACCCCCATGGGCGACCGCCGGCGGGATCCTCGCGACGCTGGTGATCGGCGCGATCGCCGGTCTCTACCCGGCGGTGCGGGCCGCCCGGCTCGCACCGACCGAGGCGCTCGCGGCGCCCTGATCCTTCGCGAACCGGTACCTCGCGAGCAGGCGCTCCAGGTACCGGTCCGCCGGGCCGGCTGGTGGGTGCCCGGTCAGTGGGCGAGCTTGCACCCCTGGGGTGCCGTCCGGCGCCCGGTCATTGTGGGTAGTCGGCCGGGTCGACCTCGTCGGTGTGTGCGTTGCCGCCGGCGGACGCCTTGAGGGTGATTTCCCAGGTGGTGTACTGCCTGCTGGTGGTCTTGAAGTCGATGGGCTCCGTGAACTTCGACAGGTCGCAGTCGCGGGTGAAGCCGGCGACGCCCGCGTCCCAGTCCGCGCCGCTCGCCAGGTAGACCTGGTAGCTGCCGTCCCGTACGCGCTTGACCTTGAACGTTTGGCCGGCCGAGACGTAGACCGTCGTGGCGGCGACCTTCGCGCCGTTCGGCACGAGGCTCACCACGACGTCGGTTTTGGCGCCGCTGTTGTTGATCGTGAACTCGCCGGAGCCGTTGAGCGTGCCCTTCTTCACATACGTGCCGTTGGCCAGCTTGCGGTCCTGTTGGGCGGCGGGCGCCGGCAGCCACGCGCCGAAGGTGAACGTCGTCCCGAAGGCCTTGACCGCCTCTCGGACCTCGTTCGCCGCCACCGAGCCGGTCACCTGCGCGACCGCCGAGGAGCCGGCACACACGTCGCCCCGCCGCACTGTCCGGGCCAGGTCGCTGAAACCATTGCCGGCCGACGTGAACGCCCGCATGAGGTGCTCGTGGCCGGCCTTCGCCTCCGGGGGCGCGGTCAGGTACGCCAGCCGGGCCTCGCTGTCCTTGGTCGCCTGGGCCAGTGCCCCGGCCGCCTCGGACGTCGCGGTCCGGTTGCCCGCCCCGACAACCTTTTGCCACGCCGGCCCGAGCAGACCGTCCACCTCGGTGAGGATTGCCTGGTATTCGGCAACGGACATCGGCTTCGGCGGGTTCGAGGGCTCGCTCGAGGCCTTGCCCGCGTCCTTGGCCGTGGCCGAGCTGTCCGTTCGCCGATTACCGACGGCAACGAACGCGGCAACGCCACCGGCGGAGCACAGCAGCAGGAGCACGACAACGACAACCCCGACAACCAGCCCGGTCCTGGACCGCTTCGGCGCCACCGGCGCTCCGGCCGGCCAGACTGCGCCGGGACCGCCGGCGTACCCACCGGGCCCCGGCGCATTCCACACCGGCACCTCACCGGTCGGCATCCCGGGGCCAGGCATCCCAAAGCCGGGCGCCGCGGGGGCCGGCATCCCGTACGTCGGAACCGCACCCGTCGGCATCCCGGAGACAGGAACCCCGGACGTCGGTACCGCAGCGGCCGACGGCATGCCCGATGCCGGCATAGTGGCGTCAGGCTCGCTCGAACCGGGCTGGTCCGGGCTCGGCCCGACGGGGGGCGGTGGCGTCGTCACGCGAGCACGGTACAGGTCCAGAGGCACATGCACGACCCCGGTTTTCAGCACGAACACCAGCCAGAGCCGGCCATCCAACCGACGTACCGCCCTTACCCTTGATCACCTCGGTCCCCAGGCGGCGATCGCCTCCTGTGGAGACGTTGCGGCTGCACATCCGGCGATGCGGTCCGTCCACGCGCGCACGATGTCGCGGAGTTGCGCAGGCTCCCGCACGACGAATGGCAGTCCGAGCCCGGCCAGGACGCCGGGAACCCAGTCGAGTCGCTCCGCCCGCAGCCGTACGAGAACCCAGTCCGGGCCGTCTTCGGCATCGGGTTCGACGCTGGCGATTCCGTGTGGCAGAGCCGCCCGTACCTCGTCGGCGGTGCCCTGCACGGCGACGGCGACCTGATGCCGCCATGGCGTGCCGGCCAGGCTCGTCAGGACCACGTCGGCGGGCTGGAAGCCCTCGGGCACCGCGAAGGTGCCGTGCGCGATGCGTACCTGCACGATGCGGTCGAGCCGGAAGGTACGCAGTTCTCTGGATGCGGAGTCGGTGCCGGTCACATACCAGCGCCCGGAGTGCGTCACGAGCCCATAGGGATGCACAGTGCGCTCGCTGCGGCGTCCGGTGCGGTCGGTGTAGCTGATGACCGCGGGCTGGTGCTGTCGCGTCGCTTCCGCCAGCCGCAGCATGACCGAGGCCTCCGGCGTCGGCACCGCACGCCCCGGTGCGGTGAAGTCAGTGGTCGCCAACAGTGCATCGAGCCGGGAGGCCAGCGCTTTGGGCAGTACCCTGCGCACCTTGGCGGCTGCGGTTGTGGCCGCTTCTGGCGATGTCGGCACCAGGCCGGCCCGGCGGCCTGCCACCAGGCCGAGCACGACGGCAAGTGCTTCCTCATCGGTCAGCATGAGCGGTGGCATCCGGAATCCGGGCGCCAGCCGATATCCGCCGTAGCGGCCGCGTACCGATTCGACCGGCACTTCCAGATCCAGCAGGTGCTCGGCGTAGCGGCGTACGGTGCGCTCGTCGACGCCGAGCCGTTCAGCCAGGTCAGAAGCGGTATAGGTGCCGCCGGCCTGCAGGATCTCGAGGAGGGCGAGCACCCGTGCGGTCGGCCGTGTCATGGTCAGATTCTTCCTCAATACCGGGCGGATTGTGCCCGGTATCGGGCCTAGCGTCTTGCTTGCCAACCCGCAACGAGGAGCAACGTCATGAAATTCGTGTCGGTCCGCATCATCACAGACCAGGTCGGCTGTCTCACCGAGTTCTACGAGCAAGTCACGGGCCAGACCGCCCGCCGGTACACGCCTGACTTCGCTGAGATCGTTCTGCCGGGAGCGACGCTGGCGATCGGCAGCACCGCAACGGTCAAGCTCTTCGGCGAAGGCTCAGCCGAGCCGGCCGCCAACCGGACGGCAATCATCGAGTTCCGCGTGGACGATGTCGACGCCGAGTTCGCCCGGCTGCGCGACATCATCGGCGAGTTCGTTCAAGACCCGACCACAATGCCCTGGGGCAACCGATCACTGCTGTTCCGCGACCCCGACGGAACGCTGGTCAACCTATTCACACCGGTCAGCGCCGAGGCGATGGCCCGCCAGCAGCACTAGACCGTCACCACGCGGAGAGCGTCGAGCTACCACCAGGGCCGGGCCGCGGTGCTAGGAAAGTGCCGGCCAGCGATCGAACTCTAGACGCCCCGCCGGGGAGGGCATTTCCGGTCGACCGGCCGGGCGCCCGTATCGCGGCATGAGCGTGCACCATTTGACATTGTCGTTACCGTTCGGGGCGGTGATTCTGGGCGGGCTCGGGGATAATTAATGGCATGGGGCAGCTGTCATTCTTCAGTCGCGCGGAATTGGCTGACATGCGTGACCGGTCCAGGTCTCGGCGGTATTGTCCGGCAAGGGAGCAGTTCCGTCGGGAACATGAGCGGCATCGAGCGTGGGGCCTTGCTCAGCGGCACGCCGCGAAGCTACGCCGCATCCATGGTGGCGTCCCGCCGGTGACCGCGGCCGACGATCGGCGGCCCGACCCGGCCCCCGCGTCCGACCCGGCCCCTGCGGCGGTCCCGCCGACGCTACCGCCCGAACAGGCCGAACACCCCGCCGACCGGGTCGCCGCCGACCACACCGATCCCGCGCCGCCGGACCTCAAGGGCGGCGCGGCAGAGTCCGGGCGCGCCCGCGCGGGCCGTCGCGCACCAACGCCACCGCCGCCGTCACACCGGCCCGCCGGTGCGGCAACGCGTCGAACAATCGGCCGCCATCCGCGCTCATCGGCGGCGTATCGCAGCCGGTTCTTGCATCTGCCACGTCCGGCCGGCTGCCAATTCCGCCGAAGCCTGCGAAAGGTCGCACACCATCCCAACGCGCCACCGGCGGAGCATTGCAGCGAATACGCACCGACCAAGAGCTTGACTCAGAACGTCTTACGCTGATGAGCGGATGCCTGGTGCGGGTATCGCATGCGAGGAGCGTTGGAGGCGAGAACCTCAAAGAGTCAGTCCGCGACGCCTGTCCCGATCTGTGTTCACTGCGCCGTTGTGTCGATCAGCAAGGTCAGCGCTTGGTGCAGCGATTGGGCGGCGACAACGATTTCCGCAAGCATGCGGTGCAGGTCCCCCGTACATTGCTGTGCGATTGCTGTCAGCTCGGGACTGGGAACGATGATGCGGTTGATGCCGTCGACTGTCTCCAGTGGACCGACGCCGTTAGCGAGTAGCCACAAGTAGTCGCCGAGGTCCGCAGCGATCACGTGCAGTTCGCCCTCGGAGCCGAGGAACACGATCGGCTGTGTCTCGATCGGCTTGTCAGGCTCGCGTACCCAGAATGCGGCCAGCCCACCGGAGCTGTCTTGCCCGAAGACTCGGAACGGTGCAATGACAGCCGCCGGGTTGCCGGTCCAGGACTGCCACCACTGAGATGTCTCGACGGACCACATGAACTCGTCGTAAGGCTCGAAGTCGTGGCTGTCATGGTCGGCCGAGAAACCCTCAGCGTGTGCTGCAACCAGCGGGGCCGGCAGCGTACGGTCCTCGTCCTGCACCAGCGAAGTCTATGAGGGTTGCCTTGAGCGAATCGAGGATGACCCCGCCAACGAAGCAACACCGAACATTCGACCAGCGCGACCAGCGCATGTCCGGACACACGCGATCAAGCGCGACCGGACATTGGCGGCGTTGGCCGGGTCGAACGCGAGACACAGGGAATCCGTGACGGCGTGCAACCCCGCGCCGGGGCGGCGCGGTCGTACGGCTGAAACCCCCGGCCGTTGGAGGTCCGCTTGTCCAGATCCGACGACGAGTTCCACGCGTTCGTCGCCGAGCGCCTCGATCGATGGCGAAGAAGCGCCTATCTGTTGTGCGGCGACTGGCACCTCGCCGACGACCTCGTCTCGCAGGCATTGGTCAAACTGCACCGGAGCTGGTCGAAGGCGCGCAGCGCCGACAACGTCGACGCGTACGCCCAGAAGGTGCTGACCCGGTGCTGGCTGACCGAGCGGGGGCGCCGCTGGCGCCACCTGGAACAGACGCACTCCGACCCGCCGCCCCGGTCGTACCTGCCCGACGACCGGGTGGTCGACCGGCTGCCGCTGGCCGACCTGCTCCGCTCGCTCGGGCCACGCCAGCGCGCAGTGCTGATCCTGCGCTTCTACCTCGACCACTCGGTCGAGGAGACCGCCGAGATCCTCGGCGTGTCCCCCGGAACCATCAAGAGCCAGTCGGCACGCGCCCTGAATCAGCTCCGCATCGGAACGCCCCGATGACCCACCCACTGGAAGGAACGTTGATGCAGCAGTTGTTCGACGAAGTGATCGGCACGCTGCCGCCCACGGTCATCGACTCGCGGGCGATCGTACGCCGCGATCGCCGGGTGCGCGCCACGCTGTGGAGCGCGCTCGGCACCACCGCGATTGCGGCCGGGCTCGCGGTGGTCGTACTCGCCACGGGCACCGGGCCTGCCGGCACGCCACTGGTGGGCGCGCCACCGGCCGACGCCTCGGTCCTCCCGGACAACCGCCTCCAACTGCGGTCGGCGACGCGTGCGGAGGCGCAGGTCAGTGCCGGCCCGCTCAAGGCCGCGCTCGACGCGGCCGTACGGGCGGCGGTGCCGTCGGCACAATGGGACCCGAAGGGCTTCGACATCACCGTCATCGACTACGTGTCGCCGTTGGGATGGATCGGACCGGCCGAGGTCACGAACGGCGGAGCGAGGGGCAGCGTCAACGTCATGCTGCACGGCTTCTCCGCGTCCATGACGATCGATCCGCTGACCTGCGCGACGCTCGCGGCCGTTCCCGACAAGAAGGCAGACGGGCTACGAGGCGACAACCCAGCCTCGGCTCCGCCGTGCGTCGATGCGAAAACGGCGTCCGGCAAGCCGGTAGTCACGTACACGGTGAACAGTAAGGATGTGAAAAGGTTCGAGGTCCGGATCGGGCTCGCAGACAACCGGGTCATGACCGTCACAAGCGGCGGTGACGACAAGACGCCCGCCCTGACCCTCGACCAACTCGTCCGGATCGCACAGGAGGCGACCGACCGCATCAAGTGATCAATGCGAGGGGACGAGTTGCGCGCCGGCCATCGCGCGCAACTCGTGCCTGCACGTAAGGCGGCCGTCGCGTCAACCGCCCGCGACGGCCGAGTGCGGTTCGGCGGTCAACCGGCTGTCGCGCCCGGTCGCGACGAGCTGCTCGAGGGTCAGCACCGGGTCGGCCTGGCCGCCTTGGTTATCCGCCGCGAGCACGATCGACTGGCCGTCGGGGCGGTCGACGATCACGAAGTTGGAGCGGATGCCGTTCGCGTTGGTCACGCGCTGCAGCACCTTGGTCCCGTCGGCCTCGGTGTGTACGTTGCACGGCCCGGTCTCGCCCTGCGCGAAGCACTCGTTCGGCGGGTGAAAAGCCGGCCCCCGGGTGCCCAGGTTGACCACGAGTCTGCCACTCCGTCCCTGAAGCTGCAGGTTCGCCTCGGCGCGGTAGCCGTCGCTGGCGATCGTGTCGGTCCACATGTACTTCGGGTTGAACGCGTGGGCCGGAATAACTACGCCGGGGGTGTGGGCCGTGATCGCCTGCGGGAGTTTCTGTGCCAGGTACATCTCCACGTAGTTCGCCCGGTCCCGCGCCACCGGGCCCTTTGGCTGGGAGGTCCCGCTCGCGCCGACCCCGGACGGCGGCCCTGGGCTGTCGACGACAGACGGGGCGGCCACCGCCGCGCCGTTCGAACCGGCGCCGTTGCCGCGGGGACCGCCGACACCGCTCCCGCCGGTCGAGCCGCTGGCGAGCACCACGGCGGCGCTGACCGCGGCGGCCGTGGCGGCGCCGCCCGAGCCCACCGTGGCCAGGCGGCGCACGACCGCGCGGCGGCGGCCCCGGGCGATCACCTTGTCCACGTCGATCGGCGATGGCGGTACCACGCCGATCGCCGCGTCGAAGTCATCGCGCATCATCACACCTCCGGTGCGTTCGTGTACAAATCAGTTCTGATGCCCGCTCGGGGTGGTCGCAACGGGCGCAGACGGCCGTCATCCCCCCACCTGCGACGGGTCGGGCAGCGCCGCTCGCAGGGTGTCCAGGGCGCGGGCCGTCTGGCTCTTCACCGTGCCGGGCGAGATGCCGAGCACCTCCGCCGTCTCCTCGACCGAGTGGTCCAGGTAGAAGCGCAGCACGAGCACCGCCCGGCGGCGTTTCGGCAGCGAACGGAGCAGGGCCAGCAGGTCCCCGTGTTCACCGCGCGGGGGCACGGCGACGTCCGCCACCTCCGGCAGCTGGTCGGCGGTGACCTCGCGCCGCCACGGGCGCCGGCGCTCGTCCAGCCAGGCGTTGACCAGCATCGCCCGCACGTACGCGTCGGTGTTGTCGGCCTGACGGGCCCGGCGCCACTTGTCGTACAACTTGGCCAGCGTGGTCGAAACCAGATCGTCGGCCGTGTGCCAGTCGTGGCACAACAGATAGGCCGTGCGCCGCAGGACGTCCATCCGCAGCGTGACGTACTCGCGGTACGCCGCCTCTTGGGATCGCTGCACGTCCCTCCCTTCCTATGTCTCTACATTGCGGGACGGAAGGACGCGGCGATCAGGTTGCTTTTTGTCAGTAGCGCGGCGCGAGCCGACGGTTCGTCTGCCCAGCTCGAAGTAGCGCTGCCCTCCTCGCCGACACCACCGTCGAATCGCGCAGCCCCGCTCTGGTAGCGGGATGAGGTCGTGGTACCGGCGTCTACTTCGTCCGACTGGGCCGCTGTGTGTGGTTCTGGTTCTTGACCGTCGGGGGGCTTCGGGGCGGCCGTGATGAGCGTCTTTCTTGTTGCCAATGCGCAACCTCGCGGGCCGGGAGGCGGTCGGGACTCCTGCTGGAATGTCGTGGACCGGCGCTCGGCGCCCTCGAACATCGCTACTTGCGCTGATCAAGCCCGCTGTGGGCGTTTGTCGCTGGACGGCGATACGTCACGGGGACGCTGGTACCCATCGATATGCTCCTCTGATGGGCGCGGACGAGATCACACCACGGGTGTTTCCCAACCGGTTCGCGGACGCGGTCGGACCTACGGTGAGCGGGCCTGACCGGGATAGATGCCGGTGCGTCGGTTACTCAGCCGAGACGCGGCCGCCGATCGTCTCCTTCCACAGGGAGCGGCAGGACACCTCGGCGCCGGGCTGGCGGCATCTGCTGGTGCTGATCGATGAGGCGGCGGCGGACGGGCGGACGGTGTTCAAACCGTTCGTGGAACTGAGCGCGCCCGAGCGGCGGCAGATCGTCACTCTGCCGCCAGCGATCGCGAAGCTGACCGCGGTCAAACATCTGGTGTTGTACGGCACGAACCTGGTGCGCATTCCACCTGAGATCGGGGCCATGACGAGTCTTGAGGTGTTCGAGCCCTACACGTCGCACCGATTGCATTGGTACCCGTACGAGCTGACCAGATGCGCGAAGCTTGCCAATAGCACGGTGAGCACACGCGTCCTGTACGGCAACTTCAAGTTCCGGCCGGCGTTTCCGGCGCTGCGGCCGCTGACCGGCGCTGGGGAGGTGGACCTCGCAACGCTCGATCCAGGCGTGTGGGGCGCCGACGCGGTGCGGTCTTGCAGCGTCTGCGGCGGGCCGGTCGACCACGAGCTGCGCCAGGTCTGGATCTCTCGCAGGGTCGGCACCGACGTGCTGCCGCTGCTGGTCAATGCATGCTCTGCAGGGTGTGTGGCGGCACTGCCGGAGCCGCACAGCGGCTACGTCCCGACCCCGCACACCGGCGGCCCGGACGTTGTGCAGCCCGCCGCCAGGTGGTGAGGTAACGGCCGCGAATCCCAAGGTCAGGCAGAGAAGTTCCCGCGGGACGAGCGCCTGCGGGGGCTCGGCGCCGACTCGCTGCCCATACTGAGCGCGAGGGACGATGGACCCGGGCGGGGCTCAGGCTGCCGTGCTGCCGGGGCGTTCGCCCGTGTCTTCGGCGGCTGTGCCCGGTTCCTGGTCGACCGGGCCGGGCACGCGGGACAGTTCGTCCTGCAGCGCGGTGAGGTCGGTGGGCGGGCTGAAGTACTTCAGCTCCCGGGCGATTCTCGCCTGCTTGGCCTTGGCTCGTCCGCGTCCCATATTCGCCCCTGTGCATGCCGGGTCGCCACCGCGACCACCGAGAGTCTGTTCGTGGTGCAAACGGTACCTCGGGTGCCGGCCCGGCGGCGACACACCGAGGGCGGGTGTCGCGAGTTGCATGAGTTGGGGGAGCCGGGGTGAGGTCGGGTCAGTCGCCGGGCCGGTCGTACTCCTCACGCGCCCGGTCCACCTCGGACATATGTTCCTCGGCCCACTCCTTGAGGTGGCGAATCGGCTCCAGCAGGGACAGGCCCAGCGGCGTCAGCTCGTAGTCGACGCGAACCGGCACGGACGCAGTCACCGTGCGGGTCAGCAGCCCGTCGCGCTCCAGACCCCGCAAGGTCTGGGTCAGCATCTTCTGGCTCACCCCGTCGATCCGCGCGGAGAGCTCCGAAAAGCGCATCCGGCCCCCCAGGCCCAGCGCCACGACCACCAGGCTCACCCACTTGTCGCCGATCGTGTCGAGCAGCCGCCGGCTGGGGCAGGAGACGGCGAACGCATTGAACCGCGTGGGCGGTCCGTCAACAGCGGTCACATCCATGGATTACCTCTGGGTACCTACACCACTCATGAGTGCCTACTATCCAAAAGAGAGTAAGTCGCCGATGGTTGTGCTGTCCACTCATCAGAAGGAGAGCCAGCATCATGACGCTCGCAGCCGTGTCCGAGCCCGACACGTCCGCACCAACCATCCAGGAGGTGACGCTGCCCCCGCTGGGCCCCGGCGACCTGCAGGTCCGCGTCACGGCAGCCTCGGTCGACCCCATCGACGTCTTCTTCGCGACCGCGCCACAGGCACGCGAGATTTTCGGGCTGACCGGCACGGTCGGCCTCGGAATGTCCCTCACCGGCGTCGTGACCGGGACCGGTGCGGAGGTCACCGGCTTCTCGGTCGGCGATTCGATCGCCGCGCTCCACGGCGACTTCCGGGCCCAGGCCCGCGCGCACGCCGAGGAGATGGTCGTGCCGTCGGCGACCGCCGCGCTGCTGCCGGCCGGCCTCGATCCGGTCGACACGGCCTCCCTGCCCCTCAACGCCTCGACCGCCGCGCGGCTGGTGCACCGGCTCGGTCCCGCAGCCGGGCGCACCCTACTGGTCACGGGCGCCGCCGGGGGCGTGGGCGGGTACGCCGTCGCGCTGGCCGCCCACGCCGGCTGGACCGTGACCGGACTGGCCCGCGAGTCCGATCGCGACTTCGTGCTGCGCGCCGGGGCTCGTGAGCTTGTCACGCAGTTGCCCGGACCGTCGTTCGATGCCGTCGTCGACGGCGCAGTCCTGCACGCCGGGGCCCTCGGCGCGATCCGTGACGGCGGCACGTTCGTCGGCGTGGCCTCGGCGTCGCCCGCGACGGCCGAGCGGGGGATCGAGACCCACATCCTGAGCGTCGAACCCGACGGTGCTCAACTCGCCGGGTTGCTCGCGCTGGCTGCTTCCGGGGTCCTGGAACTTCGGGTGGCCGGCCGGGTCCCGCTGGTTCAGGCCGCGACCGCGTACGACAAGGTCGCCGACGGCGGACAACGGGGACGGTGGCTGCTGCTGCCGTAAGGGCCCTGCGGTACCGGCGGATCATGAGCGGCGGCACGGCGAGGGCCCGGTGGATGCATACTCCACCGGGCCCTGCATGTCTTCTTCGGCCGCGTTCGGCTTTGGCCTCGGCATGCCCTTGCTTGGTTTCGGGGTGGCCCGTCCCGTAGGACGAACCACCCCGCCGGGGCGGCTATCCGATCAGTTTCCGGAGACCCTTCGGATCACCAGGCACCTGACCACACGTCCGTCCCTTCTGGTTGTCGTACGCCTTTGCCTACTTGCGCACGATGAGAGCCGGGGCCTGAACAGACCCGTCCGGCAGCGAAGGCACCGAAGCCGACACCTGGTAGGTCCCCGACTTCAGCGACCGGTGCACCGAGATGTTGCCGGAGATGGCGCCGGACGCGTTCGCCACGAGCACGACGCTGACCTTGTCGAGCGAGACGGTCACCGGCTCGCCGGCGACGAAGCCGGACCCGGTCACCGCGACCACGTCACCGGAGTTGGCCTCGCTGGCCGCCAGCTGCACGGCCGGGGCGTCGCCGGCGACCGCGAAGATCCGCTGGCCGGTGGCGGCCGTCGGGAACGTGATCGAGGTGACCTTCCAGCCCGCGGGAGCGACGTACGGCTTGGTTGCGAAGACGTACGCGCCCGCGTCGTTGGCCGTCTCGACGGCGAGGCGGTGCGGCATCCACGCGACGACGCTGTTGTCGTACTGCGGCTGCAGCGTCCCGTTGCGAACGTCGCCGGTCGTCGACGGCAGGACCCAGTTCGAGAAGGCCACGGGGTAGGTGGCCTCGGCGACATTGGTGCCGTCCGTGATCTGCAGCGTCGCCTGGACGCTCGTGTTGCCGGTGTAGGCCGCGCCAACGAGCGAGAACGTCGAGGTGGGACGCTCGAGCTGGATGGTCTGGTTCGCGGCCGGCTGGTAGGCCTCGGCGTACCCGACGGGCGCGTTGGGCCACACGACGGACAGAGGCACGCCACTGGCGGTGAAGTGCTTGACCGCGCCGGGGGCGAGACCCACGGCGGCGAGCTCCTTGCGGTCGTACGTGTTGGTGGTGGTGTTGTTGCCCATGCTGGTGCCGTTGCTACCGGACCACGTGATGCCGCTCTGGCCGTCGAACGAGCCCTTGAGGGCGTCGTAGAGGGCGGTGCCCGTGACGGTCTTGCTGGCCTCGAGCGTCCCCGGCTTGACGACCCGGAGAATGGCCTTCTCAGAGGCCGACGATCCGTTCGAGGTGACGGTCACGGTCGCCTGGTAGTAGCCCGAGGGCACGTGGGGAGCGACCGTGAACGACAGCGGCACACTGACTCGGCCGTTGGCGTCGAAGTGCTGGGTAGGAACCGAGGCGGCGACGATGCCCGGGTTCGAGGTGGTGACGGCGACGTGAAGCGCCTGGGCGTTCGAGCCGATGCGCTGGATATCGACCTTGGCGTTGCCTGTCGCGCCGGGCTGGAGCTCGACGGCACCGAACGTCGGCGAGCCGACGGTGCTGACGTTGAGCGAGACGGGCTTCGATCCGGCCTGCCACGACGGCGGAAGGTCGGAGTTACCGGTGCCCCACGCGTTGGGCGTGGAACCGACGGTGAAGTCGATCGTGGTGTCCTTGGCCACGGTCTTCCAGTCGAACCAGGACTTGGTCGACGACGCACCGTTGATCTTGACGTTGTTGATGTACCGGTTGCCCGACTGGGCGCCGGGGGCGTTGATCGTCAGCGTCCGGCCGTTGCCGAGCTTGATGATCGACTTGTCGAAAATCGGCGTGTTGAAGTTCACGGCCGACGAACCAGAGGTCTCGGGGTACATACCCAGCGCCGCCCAGACGTACAGGTTGGCGAGGGCACCGAGGTCGTCGTTGCCGGGCTCGGAGCCCGCCGGCTTGTAGCCGAACAGGGTCCCGGTGATCTTGTCGACCGTCTCGGCCGTCTTGTCCGGGCGGCCCAGGTAGTTGTAGACCCACGGCACGCCGAAGTTCGGCTCGTTGTCGAGGTTCATGTAGGGCACGTTGGCGCTGGCGCCGCGCACCAGGCCGGTCGACAGGAACTTGTCGAGCCGCTCGGTCGCGGCCTCCTTACCGCCCATGGCGGTGATCAGGCCGGCGAGGTTGTGGGGCACCATCCACAGGTACTGCTCGGCGTTGCCCTCCTCGAAGCCCTGCTGGCCGAGGTCGTAGGCGTTACCGCGGTAACCGAACGAGGCCGGGTACTGCAGGCGCGGGTCGGACTCGGGGTAACGGCCGTTGACGTCGCGCGGCTGGATGCCGTCCGCCGTCGGGTTCCACAGGTTCTGCCACCACTGGGCCCGCTCGTAGAACTGCTTGGCGGTGGCGCTGCGGCCCCGGGCCTGGGCGAGCTCGGCGACGGAGAAGTCGGCGATCGCGTACTCCAGCGTGTAGGACGCGCCCGTGACCATGTGGTCCGCCTGGAAGGGCCGCAGCTGCGGGGCGTAGCCGTACTCGTTGTAGTAGTCGGCGCCGGGCCGCTCGATGATGGGCCAGCGGGTGTTCGTCATGCCGTTGGTGCCACCGGCGCCGGTGTTGGTGCCGCCGGTGAACTTGCCGGCCTTACTGCCGATCGTGTTCTCGAGCATGATGTCGATCGCACGGTCGACATTCCAGTCGCGCGCACCGTAGTGCCACGTGAACGCCAGCAGGGGTGCGACGCTGTCCCCGTTCATCTGGTTGGTCGAGGCGTTGGCCACCATCCACCTGGGGAAGGAACCCATCTGCTCGGCCGCGTTGACCAGGGACTGGGCCTGGTCGGAGGCGACCTCCGGCCAGAGGGCCGCCTGGAAGGGGGTCAGCGCACGATAGGTGTCCCAGTCCGAGATCATCGTGTACTGGCGCCGGGTCCGCCCGTTCGCCCCGGGGCTCTCCGAGACGTTGTGGATCTTCGGCGTCGACTCGAACCCGAGGTACTCGCCGTTGACGTCACTGTGGGTCGCCGGGTGGGTGATCGAGTGGTAGAGCTGGGTGTAGAAGGTACGCAGGGTGTCGTCCGACTGGCCCTCAAGCGGCGCGGAGACCTGGACCTTGCTCAGCTCGGTGTTCCACGCCGAACGGTTGGCCGTCCGGACATCGTCGAACGTCCGCGTCTGCGGCATCTCGGTGTTCAGGTTGAGCACGGCGTTCTGCGCCGAGGTGTACGAGATCGCCATGCGGGCGCGGATGACCTGCGTCCCGTCCGGGAAGGTGAAGTAGCCACCGGTCTGGGTGTTCGCGCTGGTGGAGACGTACGTACGCCCGGCCTGAGCGGCCTGCCCGTTGACCCAGGTGCCGAAGCCGGCCCAGGGCTGCTCGAAACGCAGCGCGTAGTAGATGTTGTGCTGCTCGCCCTTGCGGCAGAAGTTACCGACCAGGGCCCGAGCCGTGACCAGCCCGGTCGCCGGGTCGATCGTCATCTCCGAGTTGTACGAGGACGTCGACCAGGCGGTCTGGTTGGTCCGGAGGAACACCTTCGGTGCCGGGGTGTCGGCCGGGAAGGTGAACTGAGCGATACCGGCGCGGGTGGAGGCGCTCAGCTCGGTGGTGATCAACCGGCCGGCGGCAGCCGTCCCGTTCATCGTCGAGGTGTCGCGGGCAGTCGCCTTGTAGTAGCCCGGCTCCCCGGTCTCGGGGAACTCGGTGCGGTTCAGCGAGATCTTCTGGGCCCACGGCGCCGCGGTGTTGCTAGTGGCCGTGAGGTCGTTGTAGCTGGTGGGAAGGATCGGGAAGTCGCCGCCCATGCCGCAGCCCTGCGAGGCGTGCGTCATGCCGAACCCGATGATGTGGTTCTGGTTGTACTTGTAGCCGGCGCCGGTGGGCCCGGTGGTGCTCTGAACGTTGCCGGAGCTGGCCGTGTCCGGCGAGAACTGCACCATGCCGAAGGGCATGGCCGGTCCCGGGAACGAGTTGGTGGCACCCTGCGTGCCGGCGAGCGTGTGGACGTACTGCGCGGGGTTGGCGACGAGGGGTTCGGCCGCCATCGCCGACGGCACCGCCACGAGTCCCGAGGTGGCGACGAGCGCCACGATGCTCGGGATGGCAACACGCGGAATGCGTTTGCCTATCCCTGGACTGACTAACTTCATTGTTGCCGGTCTCCTGATCTGTGAAGCCGAGCCGGGGTATGAGCTCGGTTCGTTTGCGTCGCCCCGGCCGAGGTGCGGGGCATCCCTGGACGAGGGCGACGCCTTGGCCCGGTGTCGTTGTTTCCTGGCTGCGGCACCAGGCTGACGAGGCCTGCGAGCGCTGCCGCCCAGGTCGTTCACTCAGCCACGGTCGAGCACGAGCTGCTCGTCGACCGCCCCGGACAAGTCCGTTGTGGGCATCGCGAAGTGGCACGGACTGCAGAGGTGGACCCAGACCACCTCTGCATGATGCTCCTTACTTTGACAGCGCTGTCATAACGCTTGACTGGGAGCTTGGCAGGCCGTTCCTATGTCGTCAAGGGGGCGAACGTCCCGGTAGCGGCGACGAAAGTTCGCCTCGGCGCGGTGCAAAGGACCCGGTGTGGCCGTCCGCAGGACGTCGGAGCCCAGTACATGCGCCTCGGAGTCGGCTCGGACAGGGGCCACAACAGCGGGTCACGGAAAAGACCTCATCGACCGCCCCCAACGGGACGAGTCGACGCGAATCCGACGCGTGGCTTTCGGTCCCGTGCGGGCTGTGGCAATCTGATCGACCGAGCGGAGTTCATGGCATGGGTTGCCTTCGAGTGACAAACCCCTATGCCCCTCCCTTCTGAACAACACGCACCCTTGCCAGCTCGCTGCCCAGAGCGCCTGGTTGAGCGGCGATGGCACTCGCCCATGCATGGGCCCGGTCTGAGGACAATGAGTGGTGTGACAAACGAACCTGCTGAACAGGCGGACGCGACCCGGCGCCCGACGCTCGCGCACGTCGCTGAGCTCGCGGAGGTCAGTCTGAAGACCGCCTCGCGGGCGCTAGGAGGTGAGCCCCACGTCAGCGCTGCCAAGCGCGAGCGGGTGTTCGCCGCGGCCCAACTGCTCGGCTACCGGCGCAACGCCGCGGCGAGCCTGCTCGCCCGCGGGCAGTTGTTCGACGCCGTCGGTCTGATCACCAGCGACCTGGCCAACCCGTTCTACCCCGCCCTGGCGAAGGGGCTCGAAGACCAGCTACGCACGGGCGATCTGCTGCTGACGGTGTCCAACTCCGACGAGTCGCCCGAGGTCGAGTGGTCGCTGGCGCGCAATCTCGCCGACCGCCAGTCGAAGGCGCTGATCGTCGCGTCGGCGATGGCTGACCACACGGTGTACGAGGAGCTCCAGGATCGCGGCATGCCGGTGATCTTCGTCGACCGCCCGGCGCAGCATCTCGATGCCGACGCCGTGGTGTTCGACAACGTCGGTGGCGGACGTGCCGCCGCTCTGCATCTGCTCTCCGCGGGGCACCGGCGCATCGCCTTCATCGGTGACTACGACTGGCTGCCGACCCACCGCGACCGCCTCGCCGGAATGTCCGGCGCGCTCGAGGCGGCCGGAGTGATGGACTGGCGCCGATGGCTGCGCACCGGCGCACACGACGTGGCCGCCGCCCGGACGCGCGTGGCCGAGCTCCTCGACGCCCCGGACCCGCCGACGGCCTTCTTCGCGGGCAACAACAGGACGCTGCTCGGCGTCGTCGAGGAGCTCGGCTACCGCGCCCCGGACCCGCTACCCGCCGTCGTCGGCTTCGACAACGTCGAATGGGCCAAGGTGCTCGGCGTGACGGTCGTGGCCGACGATCCCGAGGAGATGGGGCGGCAGGCGGGCCGGCTGGCCCTGGCCCGGCTCGCGGACCGGGACCGGCCTATCGAGACCGTCGTGCTGCCCACGACTCTCATCTCGCACGGGTCGGGCGAGCGGCGCGCGCCGGTCCCGGCCTGACGAGGGCCTGCACTTCATCCGTAGGTAGCGCCTGGTCCGATGTGGACGGTCGCCGGGTCCGGCCGGCCTGAGGTCCCGGTGATGAGGGGACGTCAGGCCCGGACGGTTGGGGAGGTTCGGCACGAGCGCCCGGTACGGGCTCGGGATGACGATGGATGTGTCAAAGGGAGACGGCAGGAGGCCGGAAATGCGTACCGCACACATCCACCAGGTCAACCACCTCGAGCACGTCGAGGCCCCGGGCAGCATGCTCACCAAGACCGCCGCCAAGGCACTGGCGGTGCTGCGGTACGCCACCGGGTTCGTCTTCCTCTGGGCGTTCGCCGACAAGACCTTCGGCCTGGGCTACGCCACCCCGTCGGCGAAGGCCTGGATCAACGGCGGCAACCCCACCAAGGGCTTCCTCGCCAACGTCCACGCCGGCCCGCTGCAGGACTTCTTCCACACCATCGCCGGCACCTGGTACGCCAACTGGCTGTTCATGGCCGGCCTCCTCGGCATCGGCCTGGCCCTCACCGCCGGCATCGCCCTGCGCATCACCGCCGCCGCCGGCACCCTCATGATGGCCATGATGTGGCTCGCCGAATTCCCGCCCACCGCCACCGGCTCGACCAACCCCTTCACCGACTACCACGTCATCTACGCCGCCGTCCTCATCGCCCTCGCCGCCGCCTACGCCGGCCACACCTGGGGCCTCGGCCGCCGCTGGGCCAAGCTCCCCATCGTCCAGCGCAACCGCTGGCTCATCTGATCCGACACGCACCACCGCCGAAGCCCGGCCGAGGCAGCCAACAGCCGCCTCGACCGGGCTTCGGCGTACAACCGCGGTGGGCGGGTCCACATCGCAACCGGGGACCCGCTCGACCCGCGGCGATCCTGCGTCATCGCATGTCGGACATCCGGCTGTGCGGGCGGTCCCGCGCATGGGCAAGATTCGTTATCCTGCGCACGTGATCGTTGTTGGCGGGCAGTCGAACGAGCGGCTCGTGCTCGACGGTGGCTGGCTGGAGAAGCTACGCGGCGCCCAGTCCGTCGCCCGGGCACCAGCGTCGTCGTTCCGAGGTGCACAGTGGAACGAGCTGGAGCGGCGCGTCAGGTTGTTCGGGCGCGAGAAGGAGCGGCTGGTCCAGGTCACCCTCACCTTCGAGGGTGGGGTGTTCGTCGGGCTCATCACCGACGCCGCCAAGCGGCCTGAACTCGAGGCCATCGTCGACGGGCTCGAGGCGGCGCGGTCCGCCTGAGCGGCCCGCACGGTGCGGGCGTCGCGGAGGGTGTCTCGCCGCTGCGCCAGTGGTCCCGCGCGGTCAGTCCTGCTGGAGTGACACCCTCCGCGGCGCGGCGGGAGGATGGTCGGGCCACGGCACGGCGTACGCCGAATGGCGCTGAGCCTCCAGCAACGCGAGCACGACGCCCGCCCCGCCGCCGTACAACGTGTGGTCAGCCTCGTCGTCAATCGGGGTGCTCGCCCAGGTCAGTCCGGCCTCGGTGCCGCGCGCTGACTCGAGCATCCAGTCCAGAGCGCCCGCGGCCAGAGTCTCCGCGGCTTCCGTACGTGACCCGCTCGACCGGCCGTAGCTGTCGGCTCTCATACGTCCATCAGACCAGATCGATCGCCCTGGAATGCGGGACCGTTGTTCCGCAATAGGGCCGGGGCCGCCTTCGTGTGGAAGGCGGCCCCGGTTTGCATTGCCGTCGGATCAGCCGACGCTCTTCCACGGGCCGTTCGGCTTGCCGGGGGCCTCGTTGCGGGTCCACCACTGGGCGACGTACTTCTTGCCCTGGTAGACGACGGTGTCACCGGTGTTGAAGATGCGCGTCGCGGTCCAGATGGCGGTGCCGTCGGCGGCGCTCGCCATTTCCTGCCACGGGCCGTAGGGGTCGCCCGGGGTCTGGTTCTGGGTCCACCAGAGTGCCTGCCACGTGGCGCCCTTGTAGGAGACCTTGTCGCCGGTGTTGTACACCTTCGAGGCGATCCAGGCGGGCACGGGCGGCGTCACCGGCGCGTTGAGCCCCACGACGACCGGGTTGTGGTCCGACGCCGAGAACGGCTCGCTGCCGTTGAACAGCATTGTGGCGTTGTAGTTGTAGCGGCTGTAGCCGTAGGCCACCGCCTCCTGGGCGTTGATCTGCCACACGTCCGCCCCGGTGACCAGCGCGCGTGCGGCCGGGTTGGCCAGCACGTGGTCGAGCGAGCCCTGCAGGCCGTTGTAGCCGTACGTGTACTCCGACGGGGAGAGGGTGGAGCCCAGGTCGGTGTAGCCCTTGTCGTACAGCACCCGCATCGGGTCCTCGTGCGTGTAGGCGTTGAAGTCGCCGACCAGGAAGATGCGGTCCGTGCCCACGCCCGCCGCCACCTGCGCGGCGAAGGCGGTCGTGTCCTGCGCCTGACGCACCCGGGTCGCGTTGTACGAGCCCTGGTTCACCGCCGGCGAGGACGTGTCCTCGGTGTCGCCGTCGTACAGCGGGGTCCCGCTGCCCTTCGACTTCCAGTGGTTGGCGACGACCAGGAACGCGTCGGCGTCGATCGCGCCGGCCTTCTTGAAGGCCTGCGCCAGCGGCTGGCGAGCGATCGAGAACGGCTGGCCGGGGCCCGAGTCGCCGGTGAGCACCGCCGACGACCCGACGAGCGCGACATCCGCTGGCTTGTAGATGAACGCCGTACGGATCACGTCCTGCTGGGAGAGCGGCGGCAGCTTGTCGTCGGCCGGGGAGGGCACGTACGCCCACACGTTCGAGCCGGCGGCGGCGTTGAGCGCGTCGACGAGGCCGGCGAGCGCGGTGTCCCGCGGCTGACCGAACTTCGCGGAGTTCTCGACCTCTTCCAGCGATACGACGCTGGCGCCGAGCCGGTTGATGCCGGTGACGATCTTCGCCTGCTGGCGCTGGAAGCTGGCGTCGTTGGCGGCGCCGCGCGGGCCGGCTTCCTTGTTCGGGCCGGTGCAGGTCTTCACGGTGATGCGGGTGCCGGCCCGGTCGGTGTAGTAGGTGCAGGTGCCCAGACCCTTGGCGACGTACGCCTCCCCGGTCAGCGGGAAGTAGTTCTGGACGTTGAACGTCGCCAGGTGGACGTTGCCACCGACGGTGGCCGGCTGCTGGTTCACGGCCCGGGTGTCGCTGAAGGTCGCGACCGCGTGGCCGTCGTCGGTCACCTGCTGGGTCGGCTGGAGGTTCCACAGCGAGAACCGGTAGTCGAGGATCAGCGGCTGCTGGAAGGTGACCTTCGAGCCGACGCGGACGGGGTTGCTCTGGGTGAGCCACGGCAGCGGCACGCCGGTGTACGTGCTGGTGCTGTAGTTCCAGCTCGCGCCGTCGTCCAGGGTCACCGTCCGGGCGGCGTTGTCGGCGACCGCGGCCTGCGCCTCGGCGCTTCCGGGGGCGCCGGCGTCGGTGGGCTGGCGCAGCGGGCCGTCACCGGCGGCGAGGGTGAAGGAGCCGTAGTAGTTCGCGTTGTAGTTGTCCGCCACGGTGAAGTCGCCCTGGGGCGCGATCAGCTCGCCCTCGTGCGCCTCCTTCTGAGCATCCGTCGCGAGGTGGGACCACGGGATCACGAGCGGCTTGACGGGGGGCAGCGCGTTGGCGAGCTTCGTGACCGTCGGGAAGGTGATCTCGGTCAGGCCCTGGTACTCCGCAACGGTTCCGGTGACCTGGACGCTCTCGCCGATGCTGACCTGACCGGCCGAGACCGCGCCGAACACGAAGATCGCGTCGGAGGCGCCCGGCGTGGCGTCTTCGGCCTCGGTGCCGCCGGCGCCGCCGGTCTGCACGAAGAAGCCGTTGAACCCGCCGGTGGCGTAGACAGCGGTCACGACGCCTTCGGTCGTCACGGTCTTGTCGGCGTACGGCGATGTGTCGGTGTTCGTGCCCTGGATCTCGGCGATCGGCAGGACCTTCGACTCGGACGCGACGTTGAAGTCGAAGGACGCCGAGCCGCTCGCGCCGGTCGAGTCGGTCGCGGTGACCATGACCGAGGCAATGGCGGCCGAGGTCGGGGTGCCCGAGACGACGCCGGCCGAGGAGATCGCCAGGCCCGTGGGCAGCCCGGTCGCCGTCCACGTGTACGGCGCGGCGCCGCCCGAGGCGCTGAGGGTCAGTGGCGCGATCGCGGCGCCGACTGCCGCATTCTGGGTGCCGGGGTTCGTCACCGTGACGGCCGCGGTGCCGCCGTCGGACGCCGCGTTCTGCGGCGTCGGGGTGGCGACCTGGAAGTCGGCGGCGTTGTTGTCCGTGTCCCGACCGGCCGCGTCACGCTGATAGCTCAGGACGACCGAGTTGCCGGTCGCAGCGGTTCCCTCCGGGGAGTTGCTGTTCCCCCAGCCGATCTTGTCGATGACGGTGACGTCGGTGGGGAGCACGCCCGAGGTGCTGGCCGCGATGAAGAGCGTGCCACCGCCCGCGCCCGGGTTGATGCTGCCGCCGGTGCTCAGGTCGGGCGCGGGCAGCGATTCGCCGCCGGCGCCGTTGCTCGGCAGCTGGATGAGGAAGTGGCCGTGCGCGGCCACCGTCCCCGACAGGGCGAACACCTGCGAGCCGCTCGGCACGACGGTGCTCGTGGGGGCGCGGTACTGCAGGGTGTCGCCGGCGAGCGAGATCGCGCTCGATGTCGGGTTGTAGAGTTCGATGAACTTGTTGGTGAAGCTCGCACCGGACGAGCCACCGTTGACGTACGCCTCACTGATGACCAGACCCGTCCCGGCCGGATTGGCGGACGCCGCAGTGGCGAACAACGGGCTGGCCAAACCAGCGGCTGACAACGACAAGGCGAAGGTGACTCGCCCTATGAGCGCACGGGACATGTGCCCAGACCTCCAGGTGGGGTGGGGGATTCGGCACCGATGTTCTGCGGGCCGACCTACGGAAGCTAGGCGTCCCAGATTGACCCATGGCCAAATGTAAGTTGAGCACCGGGTTACGGACCCGGGCAGCTTCGCGGAATTGACCTCAGCCGCAATGGCCCCGCGCGCCGATTTGCCCCGTTCGCCCCCGACAATCCGCTGTCGACCGCGGCACCTGGCAGGAGCCCCGGCGTGCCACGATGAGCGGACGGGCACGTGGTTGCCGGCCATCGACATCCGTACGAACCGACCGATAAGCGACAGCCCCGGCGGCGGTGCCGGGACCACAATGCGATCATGACGAGGCTCATCCCACGGGGCAGCCGGCCGCACGCCGCGCTGCTGGTCGCCGCTACCGCGCTGGTCTGGCTGATCGCCGGCGTGGCGGGCGCGCTGGGCGGTTGGATGTGGTGGGCGGTGGCGGCGGTGCCGACCGTGGCCCTCCTCGTCGTGCCGATCCTGCTGTTCTGGCTCAGCGGCGAGCGGATCTGGCCGACCTGGGTGGCGTTCGCCTTCGTGTTCGTGCTGCTGCTGACCGCGTATGCCGGCCCGGGCGACTGGTACCTGCGCGCCGCGGGCACCCGCACCACCGCGACGGTCCGCGAGGTGTCCTGCCTGGAGACCCGCAATGGCCGGTGCCTGTACCGCTACCGGCTGCACGATGCGTCCGGGGCCCCGCTGCCGGGCGAGTTCCGCGACACGGCCGAGTACGAGTACGGCAGTCCGGTCGACGTGTTTGTCGATCCGCGCGGCCTGCTCGGGCCCCGCCTCGCCGCCGATCTCGACAGCCGGGCGTTCGACGTCATGGCGCTGGTCGGTTTCGCCGGCTTCGCCGCGACGGTCGCCGCCGCAACCGCCGTCGGCCGCCGCGACCCGGACCGGCGTGGTTCGGGCGCCACCCGAAACAAGAGGGGCTGACGCCGTAGCGCCAGCCCCCTGCTTACTGCGTTGCGTCGCGATCTCAGCCGGTGAAGGTGGCCGTGATCTGGGTGAACTGCCAGTTGTTCTGCGCGATGCCGCTGCAGTTGGACACCACGCCGCCGCCGGCGCACGGCCGGTCACGGTTGACCGACCAGAAGGCCAGGCGGGCCAGGTGGTTGTTCTGGGCGTAGTCGCGGATCTGCTGCCACTGCGCGGGCGTGGTGTTCTCCTGCTGGTCGGACAGGCCGTTCATGCCGGAGATGCCCATGTGCCGGTAGGCGGTGGCGTCGTCCCACCCGAAGGAGGACTTCAGCATCGACTTGAGGCCCTCGGAGGCGCTCACCGTGCTGTTGTACATGTTGGCGCCGCCGCCGAAGTCGAACGGCATGATGGTGAAGACGTCGATGTTCGCGCCGGTCGAGGCGGCGCGGCTGATGAGCTGCTGCGCGTAGTAGCCGGGGCCGGTGGTGGCGGTGCCGAAGGTGACGATGACCTTCAGGTTCGGGTTGTTCTGCTTGACGATCTTCAGAGCGTCGACGATCCGGTTGCGCACCGTGTCGTTCTCGAACTCGTCGGTGTTCTCGATGTCGATGTCGATCGCCTTCAGGCCGTACGTGTTGATCACGGACTGGTAGGCGCCGGCCAGGGCGGCCGGGGTCGAGCAGTTCGGGCCGAGCTTGTTGCCGCTCCAGCCGCCGAACGACGGAACCACGTCGCCGCCGCCCGCGCGGACCTGGTTGATGACGGTCTGGTCGACGCCACCGGTGAGCGGCCGGTTGCCGTCCCACGCCGGCGTGCAGCCGCCGCTGGAGAGGACGAACGCGAGCGTGAACCACTTGATGCCGGTCGCCGACTGGACGGTCTGCGGGTTCGGCGCGTCGCCCCACTGGTAGAGGTACGGCGCGGCGCCGAAGCCGGCCGGCGGGTTGGTGGTGCCGCCGGTCGTCGTGGCGGTGATGCTGTTCGACGCCGCCGACTCACCCTGGCCGTTGTACGCCTTGACGGTGTACGTGTGCGTGGAGCCCGCGGCCAGGCCGGAGATCGTCGTGCTGGTCCCGGTGACCGTGGCCTTCACCGTGGTGCCCTCGTAGACGCGGTACCCGGTCAGGGTGCCGGTCGAGGCGTTCCACGCCAGCGCGAGGCTGGTGTTGGTGGTGGCGGTGACCCGCAGGTTGCCCGGCGCGGACGGAACGCCCGACGGCGTGGTGGGCGGGGGCGTGGTCGGGCCGCCGCCTCCGGTGCACGCGCCGAGATCCGTCCACAGCGACGGGGTGGTGGACGGGGTCCAGCCGGCGCCCACGTAGGCGGTGTGCGTCTGCAGGGCCTGGTACGTGTGACCCTGGTACGTGACCTGGGTGCCGGCGGTGTAGGTGTTGCCCTCGGCCCAGGTCGGGGCGGTGCAGGCGGCCTGGGCGGCGCTGGTGGCGGCCTGCGCCTGGAGCGTGGGCACGACCATGCTCGTCACGATGGCCAGTGCCGCGCCCGCTGCTAGGGCGAATGTACGACGTCGAGATCTCATTGAACTCCCCACCATCGATGGATCGATGGTGAGGAAGGCTATCAGTTAACATTATTAAATGTAAGAGTCAGCAACCTTAGGTCTGCTGTAACGAAATTTGGGCAGGTGGCGCGGTGCCCCGAGCCGTGCAGGATGCCGCGCCCGGTGGCCGCCAGGCTGAGTTTTGACGCTGCGGCAGCGACAGCCCCCGAGGCGCGCGGCAGGTAGCGGGGCTGGTATCGCGTCGGGTGCGAGCCGGGTGCGAAGGAACGCGCACCACCTGACATCGCGTCGGGTGGTTGGACGCATCCGGTGACCGGGCGGCCGGATCCGGCTCACGCCCCGTGATTTCCCGGCCGCGACGGGTCATCGTTGATCACGCGCCGCCCCGGAGTTCAGCGGCGGGAATGGAGAATCCCATGCCTAGATCTGCTTTGCGGCGGCGGGCGGCGGCAGGACGCCGGATCATGGCGGCCCTCGCGGCCGTGGCCGTCGCGGCCGCCGGACTCGGTGCGGCCGCGGCGCCGTCGCACCACCTCGCCGGCAACGGCGGTTGGGCGTCGAGCGCCTGGCTCGGCGGCGGCACCGGCACCGGCGGCACGACGCTCGCCGCGGTGCGCGCGGCCATCAATGCCTCCACGGGCGCGGCGGCCGGGCTGACCGGCGCCGGCGTCGGGGTCGCGCTGATCGACACCGGCGTCGCGCCCGTCGCCGGGCTGCCGGCCAGCCAGATCGTCAACGGGCCCGACCTGTCGTTCGAGTCGCAGGACCCCAACCTGCGCTACCTCGACACGTACGGGCACGGCACGCACATGGCCGGCATCATCGTCGGCAACGACCCGAGCACCGGCACGGTCGGCCTGGCGCCGAAGGCCAAGCTGACGTCGATCAAGGTCGGCACGTCCAACGGCGCGGTCGACGTCACCCAGATGATCGCCGCGATCGACTGGGTCGTGGCGCACCGCAACGACGACCCGGCCAACCCGATCCGGGTCATCAACCTGTCGTACGGCACCGGCGGCACCCCGAACTCGTGGACCGACCCGGTGCAGTACGCGGTCGAGCAGGCCTGGATGAAGGGCATCGTGGTCGTGGCCGCGGCCGGCAACAAGGGCAACAACGAGTTCGTCGTCAGCGACCCGGCCAGCGACCCGGCCATCATCGCGGTCGCCGCCGCGACGACGAAGGGCACGGCCACCCCCGCCGACGACGACTTCGCCTCGTTCACCACGATCGGTGGCAACAACCGCAGCGTCGACCTCATCGCCCCCGGCGAGTCGATCGTCTCGCTGGCCGACCCCGGCTCCAACGTCGACCTGTCGTACCCGTCGGCGAAGGTCGGCACGACGCTGCTGCGCGGCAGCGGCAGCTCCCAGGCGGCGGCGGTCACCTCGGCGGCGATCGCGCTGCTGCTGCAGGCCCGCCCGACGCTGACCCCGGACCAGGTCAAGACGGTGCTGACCCAGTCGGCCAGCTTCGTCTCCGGCCTGGCCATGACCCGCAACATCCGCGCGCTCAACCTCAACGCGGCGCTCGCCTCGCAGAGCCTGTGGGCGGCGGGCTGGAACAAGTCCACGGGCACCGGCAAGCTCGACGACGCCCGCGGCGCCAGCCGGGTGGTGCGCGACAACGTGGCCCTCAGCGGCGACAACACCGTCTGGGGTCCGATCAGCACGGCCGCGTGGGCCCCGCGCAGCGCCGCGGCGACGGCCTGGTCCGGCGGCACCTGGATGGGTTACAAGATCGCCGGCGACGGCTGGAACGGCTCGTCCTGGGCGTCGAAGACGTGGGCCGCCGCGACCTGGTCCGGCTCTCCGTGGAACGGCGCCGCGACGTGGATCGACCCCGACTGGTCGGGCCACTACTGGTCGGGTCACTACTGGTCCGGGCACTACTGGTCGGGCCACTACTGGTCGAGTGATGACTGGTCGACCGCGTCCTGGGAGTAGATGTCGCAAGAACCTGTGCCGGGCCGGCGACGGCCCGGCACAGGGCTTACCGGCTCCGTCACGCTACGGCCCGGGGATCCTAGGATCCCCGGGCCGTGCTCGTGACCGAGCCGTCAAGACGGCTAGGGGTCCCTACAGGCATCGATCTATTGACATGTATCTGTAAGTAGCGACAGACTGCCTCTTTGTAGAGACCTGCTAGCTGGCCGTCACCACGGGGGTAGACCGATGCTGCCATCGTCAGCCGTCTGCGCTGCGCTCGTTCTGGGCGCCGTCCTGCTCAGCTCCGGGATCGCCAAGCTGACCGTCGCGCGGGCCGCCGTGAGCGCCGTCGCCGAGGTGCTGCCCGGGATCGGGGCGGGCGCCGCCGCGATCGTCCGGGTCGTCGCCGTCGTCGAGGTGCTCGCCGCCGTGGCGCTGGCCGTGCCGCCCGCGCGGGTTGCCGGGCTAGCCACCGCCGTAATCCTAGGATTCGCCTTCGCCGGAGCCGGCGGGCTCGGGCTGCTGCGCAAGGCGAGCAAGGACTGCGGCTGCTTCGGCCGGGCCGGCGGCAAGCCGCTCGGCGCGCGCGCCGTCGGCGTCGGGCTGCTGATCGCCGCGGCCGCGGCGCTGGCGCTCACCCAGGGCGGCAACGGGCCCGACTGGATCGGCGACGTGCCGCTCAACCTCTCGCTCACCGCGGCGCTCACCGTCCTGTTCACCGGATGGCTGTACCGCGACCTGATCCGTGACCTGGTCCGACCGCCCCGGGCGCAGAGCGCGTCCGCGAAGGGAGCTTCGGCATGATGTACATCTTCGGGCTCGTCGCCCTCGTTCTTGCGGCCGGCATGGTGGTGCTCTTCGCGATGCTGGGCGAGCTCAGCGCGCGGGTCGGGCCGGCCTCGGCGCCGCAGGTGGAGAGCTCGGTGTGGGTGCTCACCGACGTGGCCCTCGGCGAGGTGCCCTCCCCCCTGCCCGCCGGCCTCAGCGGCCTCAACGGGCTCGACCGGCTGGACGGCAGGGGGCCGTCGATGCTGCTGGTCCTCAGCACGCAGTGCCGCTCCTGCACGTCGGTCGGCGAGCAGCTGCGCGACAACCCCGAGCTGGCCGACCCGGCCACCATCGGCGTGGTGGTGACGACGGGCGAGGCCTCGCAGGGGGCGGCGTTCATCCAGCGGTACAACCTGGGCTCCATCCCCAACCACGTCGACCTCGACGGCGCGTGGATGCGCACCCAGTTCGGCGTCAACTTCAGCCCCACGGCGCTGGTGTTCCGCGACGGCGTGCTCGTGTCGGCGCTGGGCTTCACCTCCGTGCCCGCGCTGCGCGCCGCCGTGCTCGACGCGGCCGAGCGGGTCATCACCGGCGACGAGCCGGTCGTGGCGCGGGGCTGATCACGTTGGCCGTCTGGGTGATCCTCGGCGTGGCCGGGGCGGTGCTGCAGATTCTCAGCCCTTGAGGCGTGTCCATGGCCGGGGTCGCCGGTCCGATGCTGCGGGAGCGTGATCAGCGCTTCGCCGCGGTGCGTTTCCTCATCGCGCTCGCCATCGGCGGGGTCGCGGCCGCGCTCGTCCTCGCCCTGCTGGTGTACCCGGCCGGCCGGTTGCTGGCCTCCGTGCTGCCCCGCGACGCGCGACTCCTCGTGCTGGCCGCCCTCACGGCGGTGCTCGGCGTGGCCGACCTGCGCGACCGCACGCCGCACATGTGGCGGCAGGTGCCGCAGTCGCTGGTGCGCCAGCTCTCGCCCGGGCCGCTGGGGCTGGTCTGGGGTTTCGACCTGGGCCTGCTGTTCAGCACGCAGAAGGTGGTGTCCCTGCTGTGGGCGGCCATCGGTGCCGTACTGCTGCTGGATCCTGCCCTGGCGCCGTGGGCCCTCGGCGCCTTCGCCATCACCGCCAGCGCGGTGGTCGCCCTGTGGAGCTTCACGCCCCTGTCCATCACGGTCCAAGCGAAGTGGAGTCCGGCATGGCTGCGCCGCATCCGGTGGGTGTCTGGATCGATCCTGCTGACAGCGGCAGTGGGCGCGAGCCTGACAGCGCTGACCTGACCCCGTCGCTGCGGGTCGAGCCGGCCCGCGGACAGGCGATGATCACCCGCTTCGACTGCGGCTCGCTGGGCAAGATGCTGCTGGTCCAGCTCCTGCACTGGCGGGTCAAGCGGGACGTGCGGCGCAACGCGCGGGGGTACCTCGGGATCGTGCTCCTGCGCGACTGGCGCCACCGCACCGTGCTGAGCATCTCGCTGTGGAAGGACCTGCGCAGCGTGTACTCGATGGGCGAGGTGCCGGCGCACATCTCCGTCACCCGGGTGCCCGCCAAGCTGGGCATCGCCACCAGCTGCGGCGTCTTCTGCTACTCCGGCGACTGGCGGGAGGTCATGTTCGGCGGAGGGCCCCAGCGCTCGCCGCTCGAGCCGTGGCGCGCCGTCAACCCACCGGCCGGCGACCTGCCCGTCGGCGAGCCGTCGGTTACCCACGTCCGCGCCGCGGGTCCCGCCGCGGACAACCCGACCGGGGCCACATCCGGGCGCCACACCGAGGTGCCCGGCGACCTTCAGGAGGCACCATGAGTGAAGTGCACGACCACGCACCGCCCGAGGAGTCGGCGGTGACGTCGCCGCGCAGCCGCCGGCGCATCCTCGGGATGCTCGGCGCGGGCGGCCTGGCCACGGCGGCGGCGGTCTTCGGCCGCTCGACCCCCGCCCTGGCCGGCAACTACAACTGCTGCAACCTGGCGTTCCCGCCGCCGAGCTCGAAGTACGTCAGCTACAGCACGTGCAAGACGTACACGAACTACGACTGGCTCTGCACCAACAACGCGGGCCTGTACTGCCAGTGCTGCGAGGGTAAGAACAGCTCTGGCGTCACCGTCGTCTCCGGCGCCAGCTGCAAGTACAACTAAGGAGGACCGATGCCCAACCAGCACGATTACGGCCTTGTGGTCCTGCAGACCGCGGCCGACGGCACCCAGACCCTCTCCGTGTGCGCGAAGGTCGTCGACGGCCAGCCGGTCGCCACGACCGCCTCGTACACCGGCAAGCTCCACATCAACCTGCACGCCAACGCGCGATTCACCTCCCTGGGCCGCGCGCGGGTGAGCAGCGACATCCTCGAGGTCTTCGCGGACTCCGCCGGCGTCGTGCACGTGCGCCAGCCCGCGACCGCCTGACCCCTGCCGCACCAAAGCCACCGGCGGGCAGCCGCCAGCTGCCCGCCGGTGGCCCGTCTGTGCGACTCAACAAGAACCCGTCTGTGCGGCTCAACAAGAAACGGCGCGGCCACCAGGGCCGCGCCGTTTCGCAGAGCTTGTTACAGCAGTGCCAGAGCCGGCACGAACTTGTTCGCGTCGATCGTGCCCCAGCCGGAGCCGAGGTCGTAGCCCGGGCCGGCCGGGAAGCCGGTGACGCCCTCGAAGCTGTTGTCGCCCGAGGTCACGTCGACCAGGCCGGTCGGCAGGTGGGTGTTGGTGCTGCCGGCGCCCAGGATGTACAGCGCGGCGTTGATGTTGCCCAGGCGGCGGCCCGCCTGCTGGTCGGCCAGCGCGACGATGCCCGCGAAGATCGGGGTCGCCTCGCTGGTCCCGCCGAAGATGTGCCACGGCGAGGCGGCGCCGACGAACGTGTAGTACACCCAGGCGCCGCCGTCGACGGCGGAGCTCATCGAGATGTCGGGCGTGCCGCGGTGGTTGCCCACCACGTTGCGGACCCCGGTCTGGAAGAGCGGGCGCGGGAAGACGTTCGACAGGCCACCGCCGCCGGCGCCGTAGCCGTCGTTCCACACCACGTCGGGCGAGACGCGCTTGCCCGAGTCGTCGAGGTTGAGCTGGGTGCCGCCGATCGAGGTGACCAGCGGGTCGGACGAGGGCCAGGAGTTGACCGGGTACGGGTAGAGGTCCTCGCCGTTGGCCTGGTAGTCGGTGGCCCCGGCGTCGCCCGAGGCGGCCAGCACCGTGACGCCGTGCAGCGCCGCGTCGGCGTAGGCGTAGCGCAGCTTCAGGAGGCTGGAGAAGTTGCCGGTGTCGAAGCCGGGGAACGTGTTCTCGGTGGCCCCGAAGCTCTGCGAGATGACGTCGCCGACGCCCTGGTCGATGAGCGCCTTCTCGGCGTCCATCATCTCGGGCAGGCCGGTGACGCCCTCGGTCTCGGCGACCGGGGTCTCCACGAGCACGATCTTGGCGTCGGGCGCGACCGCGTGGGCGTACTCGACGTCGAGCGTCGTCTCCTGGGCCCATCCGACGTGGTCGGGGTTGGCCGGGTCGAACGGCGGCACGTTGCCGGCCTTGACGACCTGGACGGTCGTGTTCGGCAGGCCGAACTGGGCGTCGAACGCCTCGAGGTCGTGCTGGATCGTCGGGGAGCCGAACGAGTCGACGATGACGATCGTGCGCCCCTTGCCCGTGATGCCGCGGGCGTACAGCGGGTTGAGGTTGTACGCCGTGCGGTACTGCAGCGGCGAGTAGCAGTGGATGCCGATCTGCGTGAGGCAGTCGGACGTGGACAGCGGCGCGGTCCGGGAAACCTTCTGGACGTGCCCGGCCACCGCCGGGCGGACCTTGAACGCCGGCTGAGACGCGGCCGAGACCGCCGCCGGGCTGGCCACCGCTGCGATGCCGGCCACGGTAGTGGTCACGACGGTCGCGACGGCGGCCCGGGACACGAGCGAACTGAGCTTCATCGGCACCTCTCGTGCAGGCCAACAGAGACCAGCTCATCGCATCGCCCGCGGGCCCGTCGGGGTACTGGGTGAAACCCTCGTCGATACCCTTCGATGGTTTTTCGCGGCTTCCAAAGCGGGCATCTTCCCGGAATAATCCCGCCACCATCACGTGACGATGTCTACTCGACTGCCTCGCGTCAGCGCCCGAGTTTCGGGCGGGCCGCGCTCAGAACGCCTCGCCGTCCTCCGCCGACACGACCTCGTCGATGGTCTCGAAGAACGCCCGGATGCCCGGCCGGTTGGCCCCCTTCTCCCGCGACGCCGCCCGATCCTCCGCCGAGCGCCAGTCCACGATGTCCAGCCACTCGCCGCCGCCCAGCCGCACGAGCCGGGCCCCCACGAACCCGACCCGATCGGTCCGGAAGTCCGCGAGCATGCCCGGCCGTGCGGCGAGGAATGCCTCCGTGTGCTCGGGCGCGACCCGCACCCGCGTCAGCTCCACGATCATGTCTCGAGCATATAGTCACTAAATCTGACTATCAAGCTCCCTTACTAAATCGCCCCGGCACCTGCGTGCAGGGCGCGACGGGACCGTTGGCCACGCGGATCCTGAACCGCTGGTCGTGGTGGTCGCGGTCGACCTGGACGGTGTACACGAAGGTCTGTTCCGGGCCGAGGTACTCCGGGTGCACGCGGAAGTAGGTGTGATTGGCGTCCAGCGGCGAGAAGTCGACCAGCGCCAGCGGTACCCGGTCCGGCGGCATGTAGTCGGCCCGCGGCTCCTGGCACAGCTTGCCCGCCGGCAGGAAGTCCACGGCCGCCCGCACCCCGAAGGCCGCCAGCCGCTGCCGCAGCCCGTCCGGGTCCCGGTAGTCGAAGACCGACACCCGGACGGCGCCGTCGGGGTCGCGCTCCACCGCGAAGGCCGGCCCGTCGTCGTGCAGCACGGCGGCCCCCGTCGCCGCGACCGCGGCCAGCCCGGCGACCGCCAC